>JAAYQR010000001.1 GCA_012519205.1 Candidatus Epulonipiscium sp.
ACTACGTTTTTTGGTATAATGGTCATGAGACTTGAACGCTCCTTTCTGGGAGGTAATGGTTGTTTGGCAATTTCCATTATACCAGAGGCGTTTCAGGTCTCATTTTTTTATTAAGTTAACAGAACATGATTTTTATTGAGGAGGAAAATTATGATTACGCGCTTGGAAGTACAGGAAACTAATAAAATGATTGAAAAGGCCAAGCTGGATGTTCGAACCATTACCTTGGGGATAAGTTTGCAGGATTGTGCGGATAGCGATATTAATAAGTTTAATAAAAATATATATGATAAGATTACAAAAACAGCAGAAAACCTTGTAAAAACTGGTGAGGAAATTGAAAAAGAATTCGGAATTCCCATTGTAAATAAAAGAATTTCAGTAACCCCAATTTCTATTGTGGCTGCAGGTACTAAAACTGATTCTTATGTGTCTGTTGCCCACGCCTTAGATAAGGCTGCAAAAGATGTTGGTGTTAATTTTATTGGGGGTTTTTCAGCCCTAGTTCAAAAGGGTTCTAATACTTCAGATAATATTTTGATTCAATCAATTCCCCAAGCTTTAGCAGAAACCCAAAGAGTATGCTCTTCCGTTAACTTGGGAAGTACGAAATCAGGGATTAATATGGATGCTGTAAAACAAATGGGGGAAATAATAAAACAAACGGCAGAGGCAACTAAAGATAAAGAATCTATTGGATGTGCAAAACTAGTGGTATTTTGTAATGCTCCGGAAGATAATCCCTTTATGGCAGGGGCCTTTCATGGGGTAGGAGAAAAAGATTGTGTCATTAATGTGGGGGTTAGTGGTCCGGGAGTTGTAAAAAAAGCTCTTGAAGCTGTAAAAGGAAAAGATTTTGAAACACTTTGCGAAACAATAAAAAAGACTGCTTTTAAAATTACAAGAGTAGGGCAATTAGTTGCCCAGGAAGCCTCAAGAAGACTTAATATACCCTTTGGAATTATTGATTTATCTCTTGCGCCAACTCCTGAGATAGGAGATAGTATTGCAGAAATATTTGAAGAAATGGGATTGCAAAATGCCGGGGCGCCGGGAACTACTGCAGCTTTGGCCCTTTTAAATGATAATGTTAAAAAGGGTGGAGTAATGGCATCCTCCTATGTTGGGGGGCTTAGTGGGGCATTTATTCCTGTTAGCGAAGACCAAGGTATGATAAGGGCTGTGAAAAATGGGGCCCTTACTTTAGAAAAATTGGAGGCCATGACTTGTGTGTGTTCTGTAGGCCTTGATATGATAGCAATACCGGGGGATACCTCTAATGAGACCATTTCAGGGATTATTGCAGATGAAATGGCTATAGGAATGATTAATGGGAAAACCACTGCTGTTCGTATTATCCCCGTAATCGGTAAAACAGTAGGTGATACTGTAGAATTTGGGGGACTTCTAGGCTATGCACCTATTATGGCTGTTAATCATTTTAGCTGTAAGGATTTTATTCATAGGGGAGGAAGAATACCTGCACCTATTCATAGTTTTAAAAATTAAATAAGGGGTTTAATTAAGCAAAACCAGGTCTAAAATATATAGTATAATAGACTTGGTTTTTGTTATGATATCTATGATAAAGGAAGGAAGATAATATGAATAATAAGTTGGAAGGATTAGAACCTAGAAGCCTATGGTATTACTTTGAAAAGATTAGCCAAATACCTAGGGGCTCAGGTAATGAAAAAGGCATTAGTGATTACTTAGTTAGGTTTGCACAGGAAAATAAATTATGGGTTATGCAGGATAAAGCTTTAAATATTATCATCAAAAAGCCTGGGACTAAAGATTATGAAAATGCTCCTACTGTAATACTTCAAGGACATATGGACATGGTATGTGAAAAAGATGAAGATGTAGAACATGACTTCTTAAAAGATCCTCTACGATTAAAAGTTAAAGGAGATTTTGTTTTTGCTGAGGGCACGACATTAGGAGCGGATAATGGAATTGCCGTGGCATATAGTTTAGCACTTCTAGCCTCAAAAGATATTCCCCATCCACCTTTGGAGGTTATTATCACAACTGAAGAAGAAACAGGAATGGAAGGCGCAGCCAAACTAGACGCGTCCTTATTAACGGGCAAAATACTTATCAATATGGATTCGGAGGAAGAGGGAGAATTTTTGGTTAGTTGCGCAGGGGGTGGACGTACTCACTTAGTACTAAAACCAAATTGGATTAATGAAGAAAAAAAAGCTCCTGTATATTCTATTCAAATAAGAAAATTAAGGGGTGGTCATTCAGGACAAGAAATAGATAAAGAAAGAGGTAATGCCAATAAAATGATGGGAAGGATTCTCACAGGTATCCAAGAGCAAATCCCCTTTAATCTAATATCTATTAATGGAGGGGCAAAGGACAATGTTATTTCAAGAGAAACCGATGCTATCATTCAAATTGAAGAAGAATATATAGATAAACTCACCAACTATATTAAAGAGTGGAATGATATATTTAGAAATGAATATAGAATTTCCGATCCTGAAGTTGTAGTAAAATTAGAATTCATAAGGGAAATGACCCATAGGTATTTATCAGAAGATACTAAGAAAAAAGCAATTACGGTACTTACTCTAATTCCTAATGGCATACAGTCTATGAGTATGGACATAAAAGGATTAGTAGAAAGCTCTACTAATTTAGGAGTTGTAACCACCGATAAAGATGAAATACGTTTTATAAGCGCCGTTAGAAGTTCAGTCAAAAGCCGTAAGGAGTTTATTATGAAACAGACAAAAATACTTGCTGATATGATAGGAGCAGATTATTTTACAAAGGGTGAATATCCAGAATGGCAATATGTGTCTGATTCTAAAATACGAGGTATTTTTGAGGAAGTCTACGAGAATATGTATGGTAATAAACCAAAAATAAATGCAATACATGCAGGGGTGGAATGTGGATTTTTTGCTGAAAAAATAAAAGGAATCGACATCATTTCTATGGGTCCTAATATGTGGGATATTCATACCCCAAATGAAAAATTAAGTATATCCTCTGCTAACAGAACCTGGGAATTCCTACTTGCAGTTTTAAAGAAAATAAGATAATTTTACAGCTATATTGTACTACGGCATTAAGGAGTGCATAATTATAAATTCACTTATGAAGAAAGATGTGATAAGAATGAGATTGCCGTGGGATAAACAATATTTAAAAATATCATTCCACGTTATATTTACACTGATAGTGATATTTGGGATAGGTATTCTTATTAAAAATATTATTCCTATAACTGTAAGTATAAGTTTAATTATCTCAAAAATACTTTCGATACTATCCCCTTTTTTTCTGGGGATAGCCATCGCCTATTTACTTGATCCTTTAGTAAATAATTATCAAGATATTGTGGTAGAGCCCATATGCCAGAAAATAAAGGATAGGAAACTATCCACTAAAAAAACAAAGAATATAAGAGAGAAAGTAAAAAAAGAAGATACAAGAACATGCTCTACATTACTTACTTATACTACGGTTATATTTGTGATTGTACTAATGGGAGCATTTGTTTCCACTAGCTTTGGAAATCACAAGGGCTTTAGGAATATGGATAATGTAGTTATCGGCATTAGGACATATGCAAATTCTTTTAATGATATGATCTATAGTGTACAACAAAGCTTAGAGAAAATGGGATTTTTGCAGGAAGCAGAAAATATAGTTGAAGAGTTTACATCAAAAATTGGAGGCATTGTACAAAATACCAGTGCAAAGATAATAGAAGGAATTACAAAGGCGGGAAACAAAGTAGTAGATTTTGCAATGGCATTGGTTATTTCGTTTTATTTATTGAAAGATAAGAAAAAATTTATAAATTTTACTAATAAGTTTTTAGAAACTTTTATTCCTGATAGGGTTTATAAAAACTTTAAAAGTTTTTGGGTTGATGTGGATTATGTTTTATCAGGATATATAAGGGGACAATTAATGGACTCTTTTATCATGGGTGTACTCATTGGAATAAGTGTTGCAATCATTGGGATTGACTTTCCTATTATTATAGGAATAATAGCAGGAATATCTAATATTATCCCTTATTTTGGGCCGATAATAGGGATGATACCGGCAGCTTTAATGGGCTTAATAAGTGGTAATCCGATGAAAGCTTTGTATGCAGTAATTACACTTTTTATTCTACAGCAAATCGACGGAGCAATCATCGCTCCAAAAATTGTAGGGGAAAGTGTAGATGTTCATCCTGTTGCTATTGTAGTAGCCATTATAGCTGGAGGCTCTTTGTTTGGTCTAGTAGGAATGCTTTTGGCAGTACCTGTTGCAGCACTTTTAAAACTAATATTCATCAGATATATAGATAGTAAAGCACAAGAGAAATCGGGATAGTAGTCTTATCCCGATTTCTCAAATCCATATTTTATTATACTAGTTGAACCCTATGAAATACTTTTTTTCCCTTTTGAATCATTATACCATCCTCTTTGAAGTCAGTTAATTGCACCCGATGGTCAATGTCTATAATTTTATTTTCTTCTATTTTGATACCACCTTGAAAAACCAAGCGGCGACCTTCAGAACGGGATTGGATGAGTTCAGTTTTTTGAAGAAGGGTTAAAATATCAATACCCTCCTTAAATTCAATTCTTGAAATCTCAGTAGTAGGAATAGAGCCACCCTTAGTGCCACCACTAAAAAGGGCTTTTGCTGCAGTCTCTGCCTTTTTTGCCTCTTCTTCCCCATGAACTATTTTTGTAACTTCAAAGGCTAAAACTTCTTTTGCCCTATTTATTTCTGCTCCTTCTAGGGAACTGAGCTTGTTTACTTCATCCATAGGAAGGAAGGTAAGAAGTGATAGGCATTTTTTAACATCTGCATCGGCAATATTTCTCCAGTATTGGTAGAAGTCATAAGGGGAGGTCTTTTCGGAATCTAACCATATGGCTCCTGATTCAGTTTTACCCATTTTATTTCCTTCGCTGGTAGTAAGGAGGGTAAAGGTCATACCAAAGGAATCATCATTGCCTATGCGGCGGATTAACTCTACGCCTCCTAGGATATTAGACCATTGATCATTTCCACCTAATTGTAATTTACAGTTATATCTTCTATATAACTCTAGGAAATCGTAGGATTGCATAAGAGTATAATTGAATTCTAGGAAGGAAAGACCTTTTTCCATTCGAGCCTTATAACTTTCAAAGGTAAGCATTCTATTTACAGAAAAATGAACTCCAATTTCTCTTAAAAAAGAGATATAGTTTAAATTAAGAAGCCAATCAGCATTATTAACCATAATGGCTTTATCTTCTCCAAATTCAATAAACTTAGAAAGCTGTTTTTTAAAACAATTGGAATTATGGTTCACAGTTTCTTCTGTCATCATTTTTCTCATATCAGACTTACCGGTAGGGTCACCTATCATACCCGTACCCCCACCAATAAGGGCAATAGGTCTATGTCCCGCTCTTTGCATATGCGCCATAGCCATAATTGTGACAAAATGACCTACATGCAGACTATCGGCAGTAGGATCAAAGCCTATATAAAAAGTCACTGATTCTCTTCCTAACAATTCTCTTATTTCACTTTCATGGGTTGTTTGTTGTATAAATCCTCTCTCGTTTAGAACATCAAATGCATTCCTCATAATAATTACTCCTTTTTAATAATTTTACAAATAAAAAGACCCCTCGTCTTATAATTATAAGGACGAGAGGGCCCGTGGTACCACCTTAATTCATATACTTTAAACAAAAGCATACCTTAACTCTATAACGGGGAGAACCGTCAGATTATCTGATGTTTAAGGGGTGTAATTCGTGTATTCATGTACTGCAAATCTTTCACCGGCCGATTTGCTCTCTTGAATTGTAACCATGAAAAACTACTGCGGATTTTGTACAATCCATTTACCCTATCATTACATTTCTAGTATGATTGTATGTTATAATATCACAAACCTTAAATAAACTCAAGAAAAACCGTAGGCCCATTAAAAAATCATTATTTTGAGCCATGTTTTGAGCCATCATTCCTCTGATATTATCATGGAATACTAGCGGCTGAGCGCTCTGAGCATAGCGAAGGAACTCAGGATGGAGTTATGCCTCTGCAATTTTAACAATCACTGCCACAGCTTTTTTCATAGCATCAGTGGAGATATATTCATACCTCCCATGAAAATTATCTCCCCCAGTGAAAATATTAGGGCAAGGCAGTCCCATAAAAGACAATCTAGCACCATCTGTACCGCCGCGAATAGGCTTCACCCTAGGCTCAATTCCTACTGATTTCATAGCATTAAAGGCCCTATCTACTATTTCCATTTTACCTTCTAGTTTTTCTTTCATGTTAAAATATTGATCTCTTAATTCTAATACTGCCGTATGGACTCCATAGGTATCATTAATTTTTTTAACAGCCTCTTCCATAAAAGTTTTACGTTTTTTAAAATCAACCATATCGAAATCTCTAATAATGTAAACTAACTCAGTCTTTTCTACATCACCATTAAAATTGTTAAGATGATAAAAACCTTCATATCCTTCAGTATGGGCAGGGGTTTCGTGCTCAGGGAAGAGATGAGCAAATTCAGTACCTATTAGGACGGCATTTTTCATCTTGTACTTTGCAGTTCCGGGATGGATATTTTGGCCATGTATTGTAATTTTGGCTTGGGCTGCGTTGAAATTTTCATATTGTAGCTCCCCTAATAAACCTCCATCAATAGTATATGCAAAATCGGCATCAAACTTTTTAACATCAAACAAATCAGCACCTCGCCCAATTTCCTCATCGGGGGTAAAGGCGATACGGATTTTACCATGTTTAATTTCAGGATGGTTATTTAGATACTCCATGGCGGTGAGAATTTCCGCAATCCCTGCTTTATCATCGGCGCCTAGTAGGGTTGTCCCATCTGTTGTAATAAGGGTATGACCAATATAATTTTTTAGCTCTGGAAAAACTCTTGAAGACAAGATGATATTGTTTTCTTGATTTAGTATAATATCCCTTCCATCATAATCTTTAATAATCTGAGGATTGATATTTTTCCCTATCATATCGGGACTTGTATCCATGTGGGAGATAAATCCAATTGTCTTAGTTTCTTTTTTTGTATTAGATGGAAGAGTTGCCATAACATATCCGTTTTCATCTACTTCGACTTCTTTTAAACCTAAATCAAAGCATTCCTCTGCCAATGTTTTCGCAAAATCCAGTTGGGTCTTTGTACTAGGGCATGTGGATGAACTTTCATCAGAAGTGGTGGAGTATTTTACATATTTTAGAAACCTTTTAACAACCTTATCCATAAAAAATCTCCTTATTAGTAAATTTCATATTATTATATGGTTTATTTTAAAAGTAAAAGTTTCATGATAATAATTAACCTTTCATAAGATTGAAATTTATAGTAAAATAATATATAAGTAGTCTATGTAATTTAGAGGAGTAGTATTAATGAAAAAGATAAAATTTATTCCCTTTAGGTTCAAATTAGGTCTAGTAGTGAGTGTATGGGTGTCTTTGGTAATTATTTTTTTAGGAACTAATATCTATAATAATATAAAACATACAATGGAAAAGCAATATAATGTTAATGGTAATGTAATGAATGCCTTAGAAGCATCAAATTACTATATGCTATATAAGGCTTTAGATAAAATAGCATTATATATATTTATTGCTTTGATTATTTCTATTGGGATTTCAATCCTTTTGGGGAGTGTATTGGCTAATTTCATTTCTAGACCAATAAAGAAGATGATGGTAGGAATGGAAGAAATATCAAATGGTAATCTTAATTATAAGATTGATATAAGGAGTAAAGATGAGTTTAGGCTCCTTGGAAGAAACTTCAATAATATGACCCATCATATAAGAAAACTCATAGAAGAAAGAAATAAAAGAGAAGAGGAATTAAGTAATAAGAATAATGAAATATTGGTGCAAAGGGACGAAATCAATGCATTATACGAAGAAACTACAGCAATGAATGAAGAATTGGAATTTTTGTTACATCAAAATCAAAAGAATTATTTTGTAACAGTAAAAGCCTTGGTAAATTCCATAGAAGCAAAGGATAAGTATACCAGAGGCCATTGTGAAAGAGTTATGGAATATGTATTAAAAATTGGAGAAGCTATGGATTTAACACAAGGTGAGCTTGAGGATTTAAAGTATGCCGCCCTCTTACATGATGTGGGCAAAATAGGAGTCCCATCAAGTATAATTAACAAAGGGAGTAAATTGACTGAAGATGAAATGGAATTAGTTAAAATGCATTCAATATTGGGCTACGAAATACTAAAAGATGTTCCATTCTTAGAAAATGCTAGGAAGGCGATACTCCATCATCATGAGAGAATAGACGGAAGAGGTTATCCCGATGCACTAAAAGATAAGGAAATCAGCCTATTATCTAAAATTCTCGCGGTTGCAGATGCCTTTGATGCCATGACAACGGGTAGATCCTATAGAATGATACCCTTTACAAAAAAGATGGCCCTAGAACAATTAATAGAGAATAAGAATTTACAA
Source organism: Candidatus Epulonipiscium sp. (assembly GCA_012519205.1). Taxonomy (NCBI): domain Bacteria; kingdom Bacillati; phylum Bacillota; class Clostridia; order Lachnospirales; family Lachnospiraceae; genus Candidatus Epulonipiscium; species Candidatus Epulonipiscium sp. The sequence goes on from JAAYQR010000001.1 coordinate 8,512, forward strand.
TTTGATCCTGAAATTGTGGATATATTTGTTACATTAATGGAAAGAGAATACATACAGGATTTGTCCCAAAACATAATATAATTAATAGCATAACAAAAACCCCCAAACCGGGGGCTTTTATTATGCTATTAAAAAGGTTTTTAATGGGTCGGGGATTTCTTTGACTTTGCAGCTTATTCCTATAACAAAGTGTACATTATATTTTTTTGATATTCTTTTTAATTCATCCAAAAACGGGTGGATTTCTTCTAAAGAGAGGTTGGTGAGTTTTAGAAGCCCATCGATATATATATTCTCGATATCATGGTCTTGAGATATAATTCCACATATGAATCCAAAGAACTGTTTGTAATCACTAATTGGAAAATCATTTACCTCAATAAAACGAATCTTATGGTGCAAATTAAACATATGACCGCGATCATGATCAAGATATACTACATTACCTTTAGAAGTTTTGATAGATTGGTTGGCCATGTTGATTAAAAGCTTGCTTTTACCTTCACCTTGTTCTCCCGCAATGATTTGTATCATAGGAAACTCCCCCTTTAATATAATTGTACAACTTTCCATATATTAATTATATTCTTCATGTAATTAAAAAAACCTTTTTTAAAAAAAGATTTAAAAAAAAGGTCATATATTAAAGGAAAATAAAATCTTATTAACTTCCACCCTTGGTTTTTTCAATAGTGTAATATATATACATGGTATCTGTTAATACAATTGCTTTAATCTCTAACTTGTATTCCCCATCCTCGTATTTTAAAATACGACGGTTCAATGCATTGTAGATTAAATTTATGTCTATTTTGTTTAATTCTTTTCCTAATTGATTACTTAATAAAATTTTGATATATTGATTTATCTCATTTTTAGGAAATAAATGAACATCATTATTTTGAATAATAGGGTATATCTCATTTAATATGGGAGTTTCCTTTTCTTTGGGTATAGTCTTAAGTTTTTCTAATTTAGTTAAACTATCTTCAAGTTTTGCAGACAAATATTCATTTTCTTTTATTATTTCATCAAGTTTGTGCATATATAAAGTATTATAAGAAGTTGTTCCCATGACAAAACCAAATATAAAAATCCACAGGGCTGAAAATCGGATAGTCCTCATGATTTATACACCCCTAAGGAATGAAGAATTACATATCCTATATGGGCCCCTGCAAATGCGCTTATAATATAAAGCATTTGCTTTACTACTGCTTTAAACTCCCCTTTTAAAATTCCTAAATCCAAAACCTCAAAGGAAGAAAAGGTCCCACCTAGGGCCACAATAATTGCCCAGAGTTTTAGCTGTTCTGAAAAAACAAGCATCATTTTAATTGGCTTTTCATTACATAAAACCGCGGCGGCTGAACCGAATAAGGCTCCTCCAAGTATTACCCCTAGGGCAATAAAAAAACTATAAATCATCGTGCACAAGAGTTTATTCATATCGTCACCTCAATTAAAATTATTATGGTGTTGGATAAAACCAACAAAAATATAGGGTTTTTTATTAATCTTATTAAATTTTATGAGGATATGAAAAAAAATAAAACGAAGAATTATAAATTGTAGATTTGTTGTTCCTTAAGTACACGTTTGTTAAATGGTGGAGATAGGATAATATAAGAATTTATAAAGGAAGGTGAATTAATTGAGAGTCTTACGTAAGGGTATGAGTGGTTCTGATGTTTATGAATTACAGAGTATTTTAAAGGTAATAGGATATAATCCAGGGGATATTGATGGAGTATTTGGACAAAAAACAGAAAATGCAGTAAGAGATTTTCAAAGGAATAATGGTTTAATGCCAGACGGGGTAGTTGGGTCACAGACATATCAAAAATTAGAGCCTTTTCTAGTTGGTTATGACGAATATACAATTCAAAGGGGAGATACGCTTTATAAGATTGCTAATAGGTATTATACAACGGTATCTAGCATTACCATAGCGAATCCGGATATCAATCCTTTCTTCTTAAATATAGGGGAGCAAATTACCGTTCCATATGGAATAGATGTAGTTCAAACGGATATACCTTACACCTATTCTGTAATGGAAAGAGATATTCATGGTTTAGAAATGAGATATCCGTTTTTAACAGTAGATACCATAGGAAAAAGTGTAGAAGGTAGAAACTTATACATGATTAAGTTAGGGGATGGACCAAGAGAAGTGTTTTTTAATGGTTCCCATCATGCTAATGAATGGATTACAACACCGCTTCTAATGAAGTGGATTGAACAATTTTCTAAAGCCTTTGCAAGGGGAGGAATTATAAGGGGTTATCCCACAAGGACCATATGGGAACAAGCGACCATCTATATAGTTCCCATGGTCAACCCTGATGGGGTAGAATTAGTTATTAATGGGATATCTCCTAGGAATCCGAGATACAATCAAGTTGTAGGATGGAATAGAGGGGATATTGATTTTAGCAGATGGAAGGCAAATATAAGGGGGGTCGATTTAAACCGTAACTATAATGCTTCTTGGGAAGAATACAAGGAAGTTGAAGCTAGCCTTGGAATTAACGGGCCTGGTCCATATTTATATGCAGGACCCAATCCTGAATCGGAGCCGGAATCAAAGGCTGTAGCTGATTTCACTAGAAGTCATAATTTTCGTCTTGTTTTATCGTATCATACCCAGGGTGAAGTGATTTTCTGGAATTATAGAAATTTACAACCGCCAGAGGCTTTAAGAATTGGAGAGCTTTTTGCATCAGTTAGTGGATACACTTTGGCAGAACCGGCAGGGGCAGCGCTATATGCAGGATATAAGGATTGGTTCATAAAAGAATATAGAAGACCAGGATATACGATAGAAGTAGGACTAGGAATAAATCCACTGCCTATTTCACAATCTGGTAGAATATATGAAGACAATGAGGAATTGCTTCTTTTAGCCCCTTTAGTATAGAATTATAGGAGAAAGTTTTACTTGACATGATATGATTTTGTATGTTATCGTATAAAAAATTCATTAGGCTCTCCTTTTGGAGAGCCTTCTTATACTTAGAACAAAAGGAGGAATCAAAATGGGAAACTGGCAGCTAGAAACCAAAGCAGTACAAGGAGGTTATACTCCTAAAAATTCCGAACCTAGAATATTACCTATATACCAAAGTACTACATATAAATACGATAGTGCAGAGCATGTGGCAAAATTATTCGATTTAGAGGCAGATGGACATATGTATACTAGAATAAGTAACCCCACATTGGCTGCATTTGAAGAAAAAATGACGATTTTAGAAGGAGGAGTAGGTGCTTTATCTACTTCATCCGGACAAGCGGCTACGACTTTAGCTATCCTTAATATATGCAGGTCAGGGGAGCATATAATAGCTGCAAGCACCCTTTATGGCGGAACTTTTAGCCTAATGTCTACGACATTAAAAAAGGTTGGTGTAGAAGTAACTTTTGTTGACCCGGAAAGCAAGTCAGATGAAATAAAGAAACATTTTAAATCCAATACCAAGGCTATATTTGGCGAAACCATAGGGAATCCCGGTCTTAATATCTTAGACTTTGATAAGTTTTCCTCTATAGCCAAAGAGATGGGCGTTCCTTTGATAATAGATAATACCTTTGCTACTCCATATCTTTTTAGACCCTTAGAGCATGGGGCTAATATAGTAATTCATTCTGCCACGAAATACATCGATGGTCATGCAACTAGTGTAGGTGGAATTATTATAGATGGGGGAAATTTTGATTGGGCTAATGGTAAGTATCCAGACTTGGTAGAACCTGACCCAAGTTATCACGGTATAAAGTATGTCGAGCAGTTTGGAAAACAGGCATATATTGTAAAAGCCAGAGTACAACTTCTAAGAGATTTAGGTTCAACATTAAGCCCTTTTAACGGATTCATGATGAATTTAGGCCTTGAAACCCTTCACATCAGGATGGATAGGCATAGTGAAAACGCTATAAAATTAGCTAAGTTTTTAGAAAATCATCCTAAGGTTGCTTGGGTGAGCTATCCTGGACTTCCTAGTCATAAGTCCTACTCTTTAGCCCAAAAATACCTCGCTAAGGGTTGTAGTGGAGTGTTGACCTTTGGAGTTAAGGGTGGGAAGGAAGCAGGAATCAAATTTATTAATAATGTTAAATTAGCTGCATTGGTTGTTCATGTAGCTGATGTAAGAACTTGCGTATTACACCCTGCTAGCACTACCCATAGACAATTAACTAGGGAGCAGCAGATATTCTCGGGAGTAACAGAAGATTTAATAAGGGTATCTGTGGGTATCGAAAATATAGATGATATTATTGATGATTTTGATCAGGCCCTTAATAAATAAAGCCCCTTATGGGGCTTTATTTGCTACTGCTAAATGACCTTCCTTGCAACAGATGTTTTGGATGATATAATATAATGAATAATATATAAATATTCAAACTTTGTTCATGATTTCTTCATATTTATATATTAGAATATAGTATGAGAGAATTTATCCTGATGAACAAGGAAGTGAGTGAATATGGAGTGTCCTGTATGTCATAACAAACATTTAGGGACCGTGGGAAGGATTAGATATTACTGCCCTAAATGTAATATAGAAATTGTGATTAGGGATAATATATTAGAAGTATATGAAATAAAAGAGGATGGGGAATTGGTACTTGTTAAACAACAGGCATCATAGTTTAGGAGATGATAATAATATGGAAATGATGACTAATCTTTTATGGATTATCACGTTATGGCTGGTGATTTCTAGAACCTTGCGAGCGGTTAGAATTATTCAATACCAAAGGAAACTCCAAGAAGAGGCACTTGCAGATAAACAGTTGAATAAAAGGCCATTAGATGAGAGCGAAAAAGATGGTATTCAAATAGAGATGGTAGAAGATTTAATTTGCGGGAAATTTGTCGAAAGAAACCAGGCATACCAGCTTTCAAAAGAAAACAAAACTCATTTTTTTTGCAGTTGGAATTGTAGAGAAAAATATATTAAAGAACATTTAGAGCAGCCCGAATAAACAGGGCTGTTTTTTGTTAATAATAATTAAAAAAGGAGGATATAAATGAAGAAAATTGCCATTGTTACAGGGGCTTCCTCTGGCTTAGGAGTGGATTTTGTAAGGCAGATAGATAGAAAATATAACTTAGATGAAATTTGGATGATAGCCCGAAGAAAAAAAAGAATGATAAAAATTGCAAAGGAGCTTAGGAAGGCCAAAGGGGTGATTATAGAGGCTGATTTAAGCAATATGGAAGAAATAAATGAGCTATCTAAAAGATTACAAAAAGAAAAGGTAAGAGTTTTTCTCCTTGTAAATAGTGCAGGACTTGGGAAGATCGGTACTTTTGCCGAACTATCTTTAGAAGAACAACTTGATATGATTGATTTGAACATAAAGGCATTAACAGCAACAACCTATAAGGTTATTCCTTACTTAGCAAGGGGGGCTAAAATTATTCAAGTTGCATCATCGGCAGGATTTTTACCCCAGCCTGGTTTTAATATTTATGCCGCTACTAAAGCCTTTGTATTGCACTTTAGTAAAGCATTAAATATCGAACTAGGGAGTAAGGGTATCCATGTTTTGGCTGTATGTCCTGGGCCTGTTAAAACGGAATTTTTTAATATTGCCTCGGCTAATAAAAAACCCTTAGGTTGGAAGACAAAGTTTATGGCTAAATCAAAGAAAGTAGTATCTAAGGCCCTAAAAGATGCAAATAAAAATAAAATGGTTTCCGTCTACGGATGTTCCATGAAAGCCTTTAAGGTAATTTCTAAGATAATTCCCCATTCATTAATTCTTAAATTGTTTAAATGGGACTAGGACTTTAGATTTTATAATCTATACAATTATATTTTTGTCTTAGGATTAACTTATGAGTATATTTTTTATATTGGAGAATACTTAAATATGAGAACTAACTATTGTTGAAAACGATGGAATATATTAAAATATAGTTAATATATTCTAACAAAAGATGGAAAGGAAGAATGAGTATGGAAGTAAATTCTATAATCCATGGTTTTAAATTAATCGAAGAAAAAGAGATAAAAGAAATAAACTCTATTGCCCGTATTTTACTCCATGAGAAAAGTGGTGCTAGGCTTTTAAGCCTACAAAATGATGACGAAAACAAAGTTTTTTCAATTACCTTTAGAACCCCCCCAACTGATAGTACGGGGCTGCCACATATTCTAGAACACTGTGTACTTTGTGGCTCAAGAAAATTTCCAACTAAAGACCCCTTTGTGGAATTGGCTAAAGGCTCCTTAAATACATATCTTAATGCCATGACCTTTTCTGATAAGACTATGTATCCTATTGCTAGCACTAATGAAAAAGACTTTATCAATTTAATGGATGTATATCTTGATGCAGTATTTTATCCTAATATATATAAGCATCCAGAAATATTAATGCAAGAGGGGTGGCATTATGATTTAGAAAACGAAGAGGATGAATTGACTTATAAGGGAGTAGTCTATAATGAAATGAAAGGGGCTTTTTCATCTCCTGAATCCATTTTATTTAGAAAAATTCAAGAGACCCTTCTACCTAACACTCCTTATGGAGTAGAGTCAGGGGGAGATCCTGAATATATTCCGGATTTAACCTATGAAGATTTTATAGCCTTCCATAAGAAATATTACCATCCTTCTAATAGCTACATACATCTTTATGGCAATGGGGATTTAAAAGAGCAGCTTAAGTTTATAGACAGTAAATACTTAAGTGCTTTCGATAGGCAGAATATAGACTCTTCGATACCTTTAGAAAGTTCTTTTGAAAAAATAGAGGAAATAGATATTTACTATCCTATATCCAAAGAGGAAAAGGAGCAGGGTAAAACATATCTAAGCCTAAACTATGTTATCGATAAATCTACGAATCCTGAGACCTATTTGGCTTTCCAGATTTTAGAGTATCTACTGCTAGAAACCCCAGCGGCTCCACTTAAGAAGGCATTATTAGATGCACAAATTGGAAAGGATGTCTTTGGTAGCTTTGATACCAGTATATTGCAGTCCACCTTTAGCATTATAGTTAAAAATGGAGATAGAGATAAGAAAGAATTGTTTCAGAAGGTGGTTTATGATACCTTAAAACAACTGGCAAAGGAGGGAATCGATAAAAAATTAATAGAAGCAGCTGTTAACTCAAAAGAATTCAGTTTGAGGGAGGCAGACTCTAGGGGGTATCCTAAGGGAATAATATATGCAATAAAAAGTTTAAGTACTTGGCTTTACGATAAACACCCCTTGGCAAATCTAGAATATGAGTCTATTCTAGAAAAGATAAAAGAAAGTTTTAATTCCCCTTATTTCGAGGATCTAATAGAAAAATATATACTCAATAATACCCATGGAACCATGCTTATACTAAATCCTAAGAAAGATTTGTCAGAGGAAAAGGCATACAAAGTTAAACAAAAATTATCCGATTACAAGTCTAAACTATCGAAAGATGAAATAAAAGAATTAGTTAGCCAGACAAAAAAATTAAGGGAAAGACAGATTAGCCCTGATAACCCTGAAGATATAGAAAAAATTCCTATGCTTTCCCTAGAAGACATAAATAAGGAATCAGAAAAATTACCTCAGGTGGAAAGAGATGAAGAAGGGATAAGGGTATTATTTCACCCCTTATTCACCAATAAGATTACGTATCTAAACCTTTATTTTGATTTGAAAACTATTGAACAGGATTTAATTCCCTATGCGGGAATGCTTGTTGGCATACTAGGCAAAATAAGCACAGAAAAATATAATTATGCAGATTTATCTAATGAAATAAATATCCATACGGGAGGGATAAGTTTATATGCCGATACTTTTGGCATCAACGGAAGTCCAACAGATTATGAAAGCAAATTTATTCTTAAGACAAAATCTTTAACTAAGAAACTTCCGCAATTGCTTGAACTGATTACACAAATTATTACTTCTACAACTTTTGACGACGAAAAAAGGATTCTAGAAATTATTAGAGAAATGAAATCCCGTATGGAGATGACTCTTTATAATCAGGGACACATGGTTGCCTATAATCGTCTTGCAGCATATTATTCAGAAAAAGGTGCATATGCAGAGTTGCTTAAAGGTTTTTCTTTTTATCAATTTGTGGTAGATATTGAAGAACAGTTTGAAGCTAAAAAAGATGAGGTCATAACCAATTTAAAAAGAGCGGCAGATCAAATTTTTAATTTGAATAATTTAATGGTAGGACTTACATCTTATGAAGAAGAATATGATGAGTTTAAGAAGAATTTCCCTATATTAACCGGCAGGTTAAACAAAAAAGAAGTTGAAAAGCAAAACTACTCCTTTAAATTAAGCTCTAAAAATGAAGGATTGATGACCCAAAGCGATGTTCAATATGTAGCTAAGGGATACAATTTCCTAGAATTAGGTTATTCTTATTCTGGAAGTCTTCAAGTATTAAAAACCATAATAGGATTAGATTATCTTTGGAATAAGGTGCGGGTTCAAGGGGGAGCATACGGGGCATTTATTAATTTCTCACGGACTGGTAATATGTTTTTTGCCTCTTACAGGGATCCAAATTTGAAAAAAACTTTAGATGCATATGATGCAACGGCAAAATATATGGATAGATTTGATGGTACTAAAAGGGATATGACAAAGTACATCATCGGTACTATAAGTAAACTCGACTATCCCTTAAGCCCATCCATGAAAGGTGAAAAGGCAGTATCATGCTATATCAGCAAAATAACCTGGGAAGATGTCCAAAAGGAAAGAAATGAAATACTAAATACCAAAAAAGAGGACATAAAATCTTATAAAGAAATGATGGAAAAATTAGCAGAACAAGATTATATATGCGTAATGGGAAGCAGAGATGTAATACAAGAAAACCAGGATTTATTTGAAGAAGTAATAGAGGTATTTAAGTAATTTGGGTAAGAAAAGGATGGATTTCACATAAGCATCCTTTTCTTTTTGTAATTATTTTGATACACTAAAGTATGATAATCATGGAGTTTGTATTATATGGGTCGGAGGTAAGCGGATGATATACAAAAACAAGGTTGTTATAGTTACCGGAGGTGGGCAAGGCATAGGTGCATGCATAGCTAGGACCTATGCAGCAGAGGGGGCATATGTAATCATTGCCGAATGGGATAAAGAAGCAGGACAAGAGAATGAAAAGTTCATCATGAATGAGGGACACCAGTGTGTATTTATTCAGACAGATGTGAGCAATGAAGAGGAAATAAAGAACTTAATGGAGTCTGTTGCAAATAGATTTGGATTCATTGATATTTTGATAAACAATGCATCCATCCAATCACAGGGTACTATCTTTTCGAGGAGTATCGAGGAATGGAATAAGGTTTTGGCGGTAAATTTGACAGGACCTTATATGCTATCAAAGTATGGAGCAGAAATCATGAATAAAGAAGGGGGAAATATAATTAATATTGCCTCAACTAGGGCCTTGATGTCTGAACCTAATACTGAACCTTATTCTGCATCTAAGGGGGGGTGCTGGCCCTAACTCATTCCTTAGCAGCTAGCCTAGGCCCTAAAATTAGGGTTAATGCCATAAGCCCTGGCTGGATTGATGTATCTCAATGGAAGAAGAAAAAGGAAAGGAAATTTATCCATATATCGTATGTGGACCACGAACAGCATTTAGTTGGTCGAATAGGGAAACCCGAGGATATTGCCAAGACCTGCTTATTTCTAACTTCTGAAGATGCATCTTTTATAACAGGTTCTAATATTATTATTGACGGTGGAATGACAGTAAAAATGATATATGAAGAATAGAGAAATGATTTGAGGTAGATAGGATGGCAAGGGTTATACAGGAAGCTAATTATATAAGAAAAAGAAAAAAGAAATATTTAATAGGTTCTTTGATAAGCACAGGGATAATGATATTTATTTTTATTATAGGAATAATCATTACTAAGACTAGAAACAATGTATTTACTGTACTGGCTGCTTTACTTACATTGGTTGTAGCTCAGTATGGTGTACAAATAATTTCTATTATTAAATATAAAGATGGGGATAGTAAAGTTGCAAAAACTCTTTCAGAACTTCCGAATAACTATGTTGTTTGGAATAGTGCCCTTTTAGGAGACAATATAGGTATGACCTTTTTAGAACATATTATTATTACGGATAAAGAGATAGTTTGTATTTTAGATTCTATGGATAAGAATTATCAGGCAAATGTAAAAAGCATGGAGCGTATAGCACAAAACAAAGGAATAACGCAATCTATTGTTTTTATTCAAAAGGGTGGAAAAGGTTTTAATGAGTTCTTGGAGAAATCACAAAGCCATGAAATTAATGATTTAAAAAAACAGGAGGAGTTCATTGAATTACTAAAAAGTGCATCTATATGAAAAAGGTCAAAACAAGATTATATATAAATTGTAAAGTAATGGGTTGATGAAATACAAAAGGGTGTTATAATATTAATAGAAAATTACTAAAATCTAAGGGGGAATAGTGGTGCTTAAAAAAAGTATTGCATTATTTTTTACAATGATTATGATGATATCTTTTACAGTAGGCTGTAGTAGCGTGGAATGGGGGGTTTATAATTTATCAAAGGAAATGGGTAGTTTGGAAAAGTACCAAGTTACCGGTGAAATAGGGGTTACATTGGATAATTTTGATTCACAAGATACATATTTTAATACTGAGTTTGTATCTCCAATACAGGAAGTGCTTAATCAATACAGTCTAGTTTTTGATTCAAAGATAGACACCAAGGCATCAAAAATGATGATTACTTATTATATTAAAGATAAAAACAATGGAAGCAAAGAAGTAGTGACAAGCTTGCTAAGCGATGGGAATGTTATTTATATCAAAGCAAATGATTTATTTGAATTCATTAAGAATAAATTGGGTGAGGATTTAACCCAGATTTATGGTGATGTGCAGTACATAAGTATAAATAAAGAAGAAATGAAAGAACTTCTTATGGAGACCTATAATGAAGAACTAGCAGATTTGATTTATGATGTATGCTTTAACTTAGGAAGTTATACAGAACAAAATAGAGCATGGCAAAATGTCTTTGAGGGAGCTATGAAAGAAGTATATGATAAATATGATATGGGGATTATAAAAAAAGGAAAAGATAAATATACCATATCCCTTACTCCAGAAATTATCATAAAAACTTTTACATCCTTAGCTAATTATTCAATAGATAATATTGACAATTTAGGCTCATATATGAAAAAGTCTATAGGCAGCCTCGATGATTCACAAAAGCAGCTATTAAAAATATACGATATTGATTTAAGTAATTTTGAAAATGATATAGATAAAGTGGTTAAAGAGGTTAGAGAAAACAAAGAATTTTTTAAGGGTGCAATGGACGAAATCATCGTAAGTGTTGATAACAATGAGATAATTGATTCCATAAAAGGCACTAAAATGGATTACTCCTTAGAAAAAACAAAGGAAGGTATCTATAAGATTAATTATAATGCTATATTAAACATAAACGATGAACTAAGTAAGAAAAATATCCTAAAAACAACAATAACCATGGATCAAACCATCAAACCTATAAACGATATAATCATTAATATTTCTAAAGAAAATGTCATCGCAATACGAGAATTTTATGAGGCGGCACAGTCCATTGAACAATATATAGATGAAACCAATATCTTAAGCATTGATCTAGATAACGGATATTATGTAGTAGGTTTTGACGAAGGAGTAGTTAATGTGAAAGTTATAGAGGGTTCATCATATCTTCCTCTAAAAGAAGTAGGGGGCTTGTTAAACGAAAACATTAGCTGGGATAATGATAAGAAACAACCCTTTGTAGCGATGAATGGTACTAATGTTTATTTTAATTCCTTAATAATTAATGGAACCTCTTATATACCTTTAAGAGAACTGGAGAGACTTGGATATACAGTCGATTGGGAAGCCAAGTCTAATATCGTAACCATAAAATAATAATTTATAACAAAATCGCCTTAAAGGGCGATTTTGTTATAAAAAATAAAGGAGAAGTTATGAAGGAAGTAGATATTACAAAGCAGGATGCAAATCAAAGACTGGATAAGTTTTTAATGAAATATATGAATCAAAGTACAAAAGGATTTATATATAAAATGTTTAGAAAGAAAAGAATAAAATACAATGGCAAGAAAGCAGAAGGAAATGAAAGACTTGAAGTTGGAGATAGTATACAGCTTTATTTATCAGAGGAGACAATAAACAACTTTCAAGAAATTAAAGAAATCAAGCACACTAAACAAACATTTTCTGTTCTTTATGAGGACGGAAATATACTCATATGCAATAAGCCCCTAGGTCTTTTAGTACATCCTAATAAGAGCAAAGATACCAATACCTTAATAGATGAAATACTTTCGTATTTGGTTAGAAAAGGGGAATACAATCCTAATACTGCTAAGGGATTTACTCCTGCAATTTGCAATCGATTAGATAGAAACACCGGTGGAATTGTTATTGTTGGCAAAACTTTGGGAGCACTTCAAGCCATAAACCAAATGATTAAAGAAAGTAAAATAAAGAAGTATTATTTAACCATAGTAAAAGGAAACATAAAGAGCAAGGGAATTTTAAAAGGATATCATAAGAAAAATAATGCTACTAATGAAGTAGAAATAATAGATAAATATGAGAAAGGAAGCAAATACGTTGAAACCCATTATATTCCCATTAAAAACAATCTAAAATTCAGCCTTATTGAGGTGGAAATTATTACGGGAAGATCTCATCAAATTCGTGCTCATCTTTCTAAGATTAATCACCCAATAATAGGGGATAATAAATACGGTGATATAAAAATGAATCTATATTTTAGGAATAAATACAATTTAAAATATCAATTTCTCCATGCATACAAAATCAAATTTGAGGATTCCATCGAACCCCTTAAATATCTTAAGGGATATTCTTTTAAAGCTGAACTCCCTCAAATTTATAAGGATATTTGTAATGATGAAGGGTTATCTATTAAGCAGGATAATTTTTGATAAAGAAATAATCCTCTATTTCTTTGGGAGTTTTTCCGGATAATTTTAAACAGTTTTCACACTCCTCTTTATTATCTTCCAAAAGATAGTAGTGAGCGGCTTGCTCATAGTATTTTATTTCTTTTAGAATTTCTGCGGTTTTTACAGGTCTTAATTGTTTGGCAAAATAAACTACCCTCTCCAATTGGTTTTCATTTTTAAAATATTCAATAGCATCTTTAATCTCATGGGTAATATCATATATCCATGAGATTTTTTCGTAGTTTTTCTTTTCTTTATAAAAGTTGAGTAAGAAATTATATTTATTAGTATTTTGAACAAGTTGTATTGCCTTATCTTCGTAACCGTTTTTAAGATAAAGATGTATGGCCTCTTCTAATTTTTCCTGCTGAATTAGTATGCGAACTGCATTATCAAGGTCCTGGTTTTTCATATATAAGGTAAAAGCTCTAGATAAATCAAAAGCTTCAAAATAAAAAGGAGCCTTTTCCAAATCATTATTATCCAAAGCATTTTTTGCTAAATTTTCATAAAGCATAAGGGAGGTTTTTTCATCCTTGATTTCCTTAGAAATATCTAAGGCTTTCTCTAAATTGTTTATTCTTACATATAGCTTTATAGCTTCCTCATAATTTTTATTTTTGTATAATTCTTCGCCGATTTTTAGTAGCTTATTGTAAAGATTACTTTTTATATTCTTGGATTGGACTTGCTCCATACAGTCTAGAGCCCGAATATATTGACCGACATTTATGTAACAGTTCGCTGCTTTGTCCCAGGCTTCTGCTTGTTTGTACGCATTAGCTGCTTTGACAAGATCGTAATGATAATACATATGGGCAGCTTTAATTAGGGCCCCTTCCTTTTCACACAGGGGGGCTCCCAGTTCATATAATTCGTATATTTCGGCGGTTTGCATAGCCTCATATAACTGATTGTTTTTTACTTGATAGATAAACAATGACTTATAATCATGAGCAAGGCGGCTAAGCTCTATAATTTTGGGATAGTTGTTTAGTGCGATATATTTTTTTATCGCAAGTTTATATTTTTTTTGGTTTTCTAGGTAAATGGCTTGCTCTTCTATGGGCATAGATAAATATCTTATTAGTTCTATAAAAAAGCAGCGAATCCGATTAATCCAATTTATGTTATTCATTACATATTCCTCCTCGTGTCATTAAAGTATAATATATTCTGAGCAAAAACTCAATGAAAATATTGAGTTTTTATGATAGTATATAGGGTGAGAATAAGTATAGGATAGTATTTAGAGTTGGTTTTCAAATGAGAATTCTATAATAGGATGGGGTGGGGTTTATTATGGGGTATTGGAACACAAGAGGATTAAGAGGGAGTACTTTAGAAGAACTCATCAATTATACAAATGAAACTTATAAAAATAAGGGACTAGCCGTTATCCAGAAGGTTCCTACACCGATTAAGCCTATTAAGATTGATAAGAGCAGTAGAACAATTACCCTGGCATATTTTGAACAAAAAAGTACAGTGGATTATATCGGGGTGGTTCAAGGCATTCCAATATGTTTTGATGCTAAAGAAACGACAAGAAAAAGTTTGCCCATACAAAACATTCATCCTCACCAAATATCTTTTATGGGAAATTTTGAAAGCCAAGGAGGGGTATCTTTTCTTTTGGTCCATTTTGTTGAATATAATAATTATTTTATGCTTCCTTTTTCTATTTTAAAAGGGCATTGGGATAAGGCGAGGGTTGGGGGGCGAAAGTCTATTCCTTATGATGCCTTTCCAAAAGAATTCGAGGTTTTTAGCCGTCAAGGGGCATATATCCATTACCTAGAAGCTTTAAATACCTACTTATTATCTAAAGATAATAAAACTAATATGAATAAAACCCAATAATATGGTAAAGATAGCATATGAAGGAAGGGATTCGTGTGAGAAAAATCAAACTTCATATGCTTTTACTCCTATTTTTGATTGTTGTGGGATGCAGTGCATCTCCTGATACCGATAAAAATGATGTCATAGATAGTGGAAAGGAAGTATCCTTATCACTAGAGGTACCTTTTTCAAAAACTAATTACAAATTATTCATGGCTAGACATAGGGAGCTTAAATTGTATGAGCCTAGGAATGGATGTTATACAGGAGCGTATATTTTATCGAATCCTGATGTTAATTTCGATATTGCCTCTTTTGAAAATATAACTCAGACAAATCATGGAATATATTTAAGAAACATGAAACTTGGGTCGGTATTTCCTATCGAATGGGTTTTAGAGTGTACATCTCAGATGAAAACACCCTTTGTTATATTGCAGCCTCCTAGTAAGGATTTTCCATACCAAGAATATTTATTAGAAGATACAGCAAAAGGATTTGGAGAATATTTTATCCCCATATTTGTACAATTTTATCCTAATCCGCAGCAGTATAAGAATCCAGAAGAATATAAGGAATTTTTTAAAAAGGCAAGAAATATATTCGAACAATATGCCCCTAATGTAGCATTTGTATGGAGTGTTAATGCCAAAAACAATAAAGACAGCTTACTATATTATCCTGGAGATGAAGTGGTTGATTGGGTAGGTATAGATGCATACGATTTAATATACGATGGGGATATAAAAAATAAAAAGAACATTTTCGAAGATATCGATTTTATATATTTTTTATTTCAAGGAAAGAAGCCAATTATGATTTCCCAACTTGGCATATCCCATTATACAAAGAAAGATCATGGATATTACATTGATGAAGCTGCAGGTAAAATAAAAACATTTTATAAATCTATCAAAAATAATTATCCCATGGTTAAAGCTATAAATTATATGGATTTTAATAATATTGAGACGGCTCCCGATGGAGTAGGATATGATAATTTTAAAATTACTGATCAAAACATACTTATAGAAGCCTATAAAGAGGCCCTTAAGGATGCTTATTTTACTGACACTGTGGATATACAAAGCTTTGGCATGGATGAAAAAGCTTGGTTTGTCAGTTATTATCCGCTCTACAAAAGGAATGAGGACTTTTATATTTGTTATGAAGTCATAAAATACGAATTGGATGATGAAAATATAATAATCAACGAAAAAAATAAAATTGTTATAGGTGAAACCATATATTATTCTTTAAAAGATATAGTAGCAGATAATGGATTTAAAATTACAACTGATTTAGAAAATAAAATAATAAAGCTAAGCAAGGAAGGCGTATAGGAACCATTACCTACGTCTTCCTTTAAATTATCTAAAAGATAAAATTGACAAAACCTCATTTTGCCTATATAATAAAAATAATTCATCAATTTATAACTTTACAACAGTAAAGGGATATGATAGTAAAGGGGGATTATTATGAAGGATTACAAACTCCACACCCCAGAAGGGGTAAGGGATTTGCTTCCGGAAGAATGTGCAAAAAAGATTGAAATAGAAAGAAGAATTGAATCCGTTTTTCATAGGTATGGATTTTATAATATGCAGTCTCCTATGTTTGAATACTATGATGTATTTTCAGATGAAAATGATAGTATTCAGCAAAAACATATGTATAAGTTTTTTGATAGGGAAGGAATGATTCTTGCACTTAGGCCAGATATGACACCACCTATTGCTAGAATAGCGGCAACTACCTTAAAAGAAGAGGAAAAACCCATACGGCTTTGTTATTTAGGAAATGCTTTTCGTTATAATGAAAGTTATCAGGGTAAAACAAGGGAATTTTCCCAAGCGGGTGTAGAACTTTTAGGAATTAACTCTGACGAAGCCGATGCAGAGTTAATAGCTTTAGCTATTAATAGTTTAAGCACTTCCGGGCTTAAGGAATTTCAAATCGATTTAGGTCAAGTAGAATTTTTTAAAGGCATAATTCAAGAAGCAGGATTAAACGAAGAAGAGGCTGAACAATTAAGACAATTAATTGAAAGTAAAGATTTTATTGGAGTAGAAGAATTAATAGAACAGTTTGAGTTGGATTCTAATCTAAAAAGATTATTTTTAGATTTACCTAAATTATGTGGTTCAATTGATGTTATCGAAAAGACAAAGGATTTAACAGATAACCCTAGGGCAAAAAAGGCATTGGAAAAACTAGAAAATGTCTATTCAATTTTATGCGACTATGGGGTAGAAAAATATGTTTCCTTTGATCTTGGAATGGTAAATCGAATTAATTATTATACGGGGATTATATTTAGAGGATATACTTATGGAACAGGTTTTTCTATTTTAGATGGAGGGCGGTATGATGGATTAGTGGGGGAGTTTGGTAAGGATTGCCCTGCAGTGGGGTTTGGAATTATGATAGATCAGCTTATTAATGCAATAAACAGACAAAAGATAGAAATTCCCGTCTGGAAAGTAGATACCTTACTAGTTTATACCCCTAAGGGAAGAAAACAAGCTTTAATGACAAGTGATAATCTAAGAAGCCAGGGGATGTATATCGAAAACAGTTTAATAAATGGGGATATAGAAAAAAACAAAAAGTATGCTCTGTCTAAAAACATAGGTGGTATTTTATATTTCATGGATGAAGAAAATGTAGAACTTATGAATTTGATTACGAATGAAACAGTGAAGACTACCGTAGAGGAATTGCTCAAAAGAGCTGATGAGGGGGAAAGTCGGTGAGATATTTAACATTTGCCTTAGCAAAAGGACGATTAGCAGTCAAAACTATGGAATTATTTGAGATGATAGGATTCAAATGCGATGAAATGAAAGAAAAATCCAGGAAGCTAGTTTTTACCAATGAAGAATTGAAACTAAAATTTTTTCTTGCTAAGGCTTCAGATGTACCCACATATGTAGAGTATGGGGCTGCAGATATTGGGGTAGTAGGGAAGGATACGCTATTAGAAGAAAAACGAAACCTATATGAAGTCCTCAACTTGGGTTTTGGGAAATGTCGGATGGCAGTGGCAGGTCCCCGAGAAATGAAAAATAAATTAGATAAAGGTCAAGACCTTAGGGTGGCTACCAAATATCCTAATATAGCAAGCGATTATTTTTACCATAAAAAGCAGCAAACTGTAGAAATCATAAAGCTTAATGGTTCTGTAGAATTGGCTCCCATTGTGGGACTGTCAGAAGTTATAGTAGATATAGTAGAGACAGGGGGCACCCTAAAGGAGAATGGCTTAGTGGTACTCGAAGAAATTTGTCCGATATCTGCAAGAATGGTTGTGAATCGTGTAAGTATGAAAATGGAATATAATAGGATTACAGATTTAATTGAGAAGGTTAAAAAAATCTTGGCGGATGAATAGAGGTGGAATATGATACAGGTTATTGATAATCAAAATTATGATGGTGGAGAGTTTATTGATACTCTACTAGGAAGATCGCAACTTAATTTTAAAGATGTGCAGGATACAGTGGACGAAATAATTGAAAATGTAAAAATGAAAAAAAATGCAGCAGTTCTAGAATATACCCAAAAGTTTGATAAGGCTTCCCTAAGTAGTAGGACTATGAGGGTTACAAAAGAAGAAATTGAATTGGCTTATAGGCAACTAGATCCTAACCTAATTGGTATTATAGAAAGGGCAGCGGAAAGAATTCGTATATTCCACGAAAAGCAGAAAAGGAACAGCTGGATTAGTCCAGACGAAAAAGGGGTTATTCTAGGGCAAATGACAATACCCATGGAAAGCGTAGGGGTATATGTTCCAGGAGGAACGGCAGCGTATCCTTCTTCCGTGCTTATGAATGTAATACCTGCTAAGGTAGCAGGGGTTAAAAATATTATTATGGTGACGCCCCCACAAAAAGATGGCAGTGTAAATCCTGGGGTGTTGGTGGCTGCTAAAATAGCAGAGGTCACCGAAATATATAAAGTAGGTGGAGCCCAAGCAGTAGCGGCCCTAGCTTTTGGAACGGAGACAATTCCTAAGGTGGATAAGATAGTAGGCCCAGGAAACATATATGTTACTCTAGCTAAAAAGACTGTTTTTGGCCATGTAAGTATTGATTCCATAGCGGGACCGAGTGAAATACTTGTATTGGCCGATGATAGTGCAAACCCTGTATTTGTAGCTGCGGATTTATTATCTCAGGCAGAACACGATGAACTTGCCTCAGCTATCCTGGTAACTACCAGTGCAGAGTTAGCTTATGCCGTAAAGGATGAATTAGCTCAACAAACAGCATTACTTTCCAGAAAAGAAATAATAGAAAAATCCTTAAAAAATTTTGGAGCCATTATTATTGTAAATAATATCCAAGAGGCCATAGAAATAAGTAATCAAATTGCTCCGGAACATCTAGAAATTTGCATGAGAGAATCTCTTACCCTACTTCCCAAAATAAAGAATGCAGGAGCTATATTTCTAGGAAATTATTCTCCAGAGCCTCTCGGAGATTATATGGCAGGGCCCAACCATGTTCTTCCAACCAGTGGAACAGCTAAGTTTTTTTCTCCACTTAATGTAGATGATTTTACGAAAAAATCCAGCATTATATATTTTCCCGAGGAAGCGCTAGAAGAATTAAGTAACGATATAATAACATTTGCAGAAGCTGAAAAATTAACAGCCCATGCCAATTCTGTGAGGGTGAGATTTAAAAATGATTAAGGACTATATCAGAAAAGAATTAAGGGATTTTAAACCCTACCATACACCATTTATACCACAAAAGATTAAATTAGATGCTAATGAAAGTCCCTTTGGACTAAGTGGTAATGTAAAGGAAAAGCTAATAAATTGGGTAAAAGAAAGGGAAAACTTAAACTTTTATCCAGATACGGATTCAACGGAATTAAGAAGAACAATAGCCTCCTACTGGAATTTAAATATGGAGAATATTATTTTGGGTGTAGGATCTGATCAACTTATTGACTGTATGATGAAAGTCTTTCTTGATCCTAAGGATAAAGTGGTTATGCCTACTCCCTCCTTTAGCATGTATAGTCAGACAACAATACTAAATCATGGTATTCCCATAGAAGTAGAACTTAACGAAGACTATACTTATTCATGGGAGAATATTATTAAAGCTTGTAGGAGAAATAACCCCAAATTATTAATACTATGTAGTCCTAATAATCCTACGGGGAATATTCTTTCTAAGGTTCATATTGAAGAAATTGCTAAGAATGTGGATTGTCCCATTCTAGTTGATGAAGCATATGGAGAATTTGCTGATGAAACAGGAATAGAACTCATAAATGAGTATCCCAATATTGTTATATTTAGGACGTTTTCAAAGGCATATGGATTAGCGGGACTTAGGGTAGGCTATGGCATTGGCTCAAAAGAAATGATAGATGCAATCTATCTTACAAAGCCTCCTTATAACCTTAGTACCTTATCACAAAAGATAGCTACATGGGTGCTAGAAGATGCTAAGAGCTATAAAAAAAGAATCAGTTACCTTAAAAATGAACGGGATGATCTATTAGAAGAACTCAAAAAGATACCTGATATAAAGGTATCCCCCTCAGATGCTAACTTTATATTGATAGAAACTAGGGACCTCAATCTAGATAAAAAGCTAGAAAAAAGAGGAATCTTTGTTCGTTCATTCAAAGGCAACCAAAACTCCTTACTCCTTAGGATAACTGTGGGATATAAAGAACAAAACAAAATGTTAATCGATGCTCTTAAAAGCGTGCTATAACACTTAAATTGTTATAATTAATATAAATATAACCTGTTATTCTAAATATATTTAAGCACCTTTTGCGATTTCTGCGACATCTAGGCTAGCAAGGATAAAAATGTCATTGACTGTTTTTTAACTTTTTAACTATTTTGGGTAGGTTTCTATAGTTATTCAAAGATAAAAACCATAAAGGAGGATTCAGATGGTAGAAAAAAAGGCACAAATTAACAGAAAGACCAATGAAACAGATATAAAAATGTCCATTAACCTATATGGTTCAGGAATATACAACATTAAAACCGGTATTGGCTTTTTTGACCATATGCTAAGTCATATAGCAAAGCATGGATTCATAGACATGAACCTAGAGGCTAGAGGAGACGTAGAAGTGGATTGCCATCATACTGTGGAAGATGTAGGGATAGTATTAGGGCAGGCAATAACAAAGGCCTTAGGGGATAAAAAGGGTATAAAGCGGTATGGTTCTATGATTTTACCTATGGAAGAAGCCCTGGTACTTTGCGCTATTGATTTATCTGGGAGACCCTATTTAGGTTTTGATGCAGAGCTTACCATGGAGAGATTAGGAGATATGGATACGGAAATGGTAGAGGAATTTTTTAGAGCATTATGTATTCATGGGGGGATTAACCTTCATATAAAGGTTTTAAAGGGAAAAAACAATCATCATATAGTAGAAGCTATGTTTAAGGCATTTGCTAAAGCCCTAGACGAAGCAACATCAATGGATTCAAGGATAGAGGGGGTACTCTCTACCAAAGGTATTTTGGAAGTATAGGAAATATTAGAATTCCTATTATAAATCATGATATTGAAGATGGAAGAAATTACAGACAAGATTTATACTAAGAAAACTTGGAGGATTAAATATGAGATTATACCCAGCAATCGATATTAAAGGAGGAAAATGTGTAAGGCTTTCCCAAGGTCGTTTTGATAAGGTAACGGTTTATAATGATAATCCCGTTGAAATAGCAAAAAAGTGGGAAGAAGCAGGGGCAACTTATATACATCTGGTAGATTTAGATGGAGCCTTAATAGGAGAACAAGCCAATAAAAATACAATAAAAGAAATTGCTGCTTCAGTCACTATCCCTATCCAAACTGGGGGCGGTATAAGAACGATAGCCTCTATTAAAGACAGATTATCCCTAGGAATAAGTAGGGTAATTATAGGCACGGCAGCAATTAAGGATCCTAGCTTAGTAAAAGAAGCAGTCAAAGAGTTTGGAGCGGATAGGATTGTTATAGGTATTGATGCCAAAAATGGAAAGGTAGCCGTAGAAGGTTGGGAGGAAGTAAGCAGTGTAAAGGCTATAGACTTATGTCTCCAAATGAAAAAAATAGGCATTAAGACCATAGTTTATACGGATATTTCTAAGGATGGAATGATGAGCGGGGTAAATGTCGAGGCTACAAAAGAGTTAATAGATTCCACAGGGATGGATATCATTGCCTCAGGGGGTGTAGCGGATTATAGGGATTTAGAGAAGGTCAGTCATATTGGTGCCGAAGGAGTTATTATCGGTAAAGCTCTTTATCAAGGGACCATAGATTTGAAGCAGGCAATCAAACAATTTAATAGGGGGTAATTGCGTGGGAACAAAACGAATTATACCATGCTTAGATGTGAAAAATGGTAGGGTGGTCAAAGGTGTTAACTTTGTTAATTTAATAGACGCAGGGGATCCTGTTGAAATTGCAACTGCTTATAATGAAGCAATGGCAGATGAACTTGTATTTTTGGATATTACAGCAACATATGAGAATAGAAATACCATGACAGATGTAATTAAGAAGACGGCTAAAAAAATATCAATTCCTCTTACCGTAGGGGGGGGGATAAGGACCGTTGAGGATTTTAAAAAGATACTTGATGCAGGGGCGAATAAAGTCTCCATAAATTCAGCAGCATTAAAAAAGCCAGAACTTATTGCAGAGGCTGCCCAAAACTTCGGAAGTCAATCAGTTGTAGTAGCTATAGATGCTAAAAAAAGAGAAGACGATAAGGGATGGGAAGTATACTTAAATGGTGGTCGTGTAAATACGGGTAAGGATGTTATAGAATGGGCAAAGGAAGCAGAAAGATTAGGAGCTGGGGAAATACTTTTAACTAGTATGGATTGTGATGGAAGGAAGGCAGGATATGATATCGAATTAACAAAGGCTGTTTCGAAAGCCCTCTCAATACCTGTCATTGCTTCTGGAGGAGCAGGAAATATGAAACATTTTTACGAAGCTCTAACGGAAGGTGGAGCCCAGGCTGCCCTAGCAGCTTCCCTATTTCATTTTAAGGAAATGGAGATAAAAGATTTAAAGCTATATCTCAAAGAAAAAAACATATCCGTAAGGATGTAAGAGCGGAGGATATAATGGATTTTATAAAGGATTTAAAATTTGATGACAGGGGATTAATCCCTGCGATTGCCCAAGATGCTGCTACAAAAGAAGTTTTGATGATGGCATATATGAATAAAGAATCACTTAAAAAAACCATAGAAACCGGAAGGGTGCATTATTACAGCAGAAGTAGACAAAGTTTATGGCTAAAGGGGGAAACCTCAGGAAATTTTCAAATGGTAAAAAACATTTATTTTGATTGTGACCTAGATACAATTCTAGTGCAAATTGAACAAATAGGAGTAGCTTGTCACACGGGTAAGCCTTCTTGTTTTTATCAACATCTTTGTGATAATGAATTAAAAGAAAAAGGAGAGAACATGATGGATAAATTTGAGATATTGCAGCAAGTATATGATATCATAGCTGATAGAAGAGATAATCCTAAGGAAGGTTCATATACAAATTACCTTTTTGATAAGGGCATAGATAAGATGTTAAAGAAGGTAGGGGAGGAGTCATCAGAGGTAATCATAGCCTCCAAAAACAATGATAAGGGAGAAATCACTTATGAAATGTCAGATCTTCTATATCATATGATGGTTGTTATGGTCCAAACAGGGGTGCAGTGGGAAGACCTTTGTAACGAGTTAAAAAAGAGAAGATAAAGATAGGAACGATGCCCTATCTTTTGTGAAAATTTGGGAAGTGAATAAATATAAATATTTATAATAATTATGGTATAGAATAACCATATGGGAAAAAGATTTATTATTTATGGATTAGCTGGGTGGTGCATGGAAATTATATGGACGGGGCTGGGTTCCTTTTTGAATGGGAATGTAACCCTTGAAGCAGGCACATATATTTGGATGTTTCCGATTTATGGACTGGCTATTTTGCTAGAGCCGATTCATAATAAAATCAGAAAATGGCCGGTTATCATACGGGGAGGTGTATACACCGCTTTAATTTTTTTTATAGAATATTTAACCGGTTGGGCATTGCAAAGACTTATAGGAGCGTGCCCTTGGGACTATAGTGGGACTTCATTTTCGGTTAATGGTTTTATTCGTCTAGACTATGCCCCTGCTTGGTTTGTTGCAAGTTTAGTATTTGAAAAACTGCATGATGGACTAATGAATATAAAGTTTTCAAAATATAGAATTTGATTTTTAAGGAGTATCTAACGATGCTCTTTTTTTATTCATAAAAATAGATGCAAATGAACATAATAAAATATAGGAAAAATTATCTTGCAAAGGAAGGATATCAATGAAACCCAAAGTTATTATTGGACTCCCTGCATACAACGAGGAAAATGGCTTACCAGAAGTACTTAATAAAATTAACATATTAAAAAATTCTATTGATAACTTTCTAGAGGTAATTGTAGTGGATGATGGGAGCACTGATAAAACTAAGGAAATACTAGAAGAATACGAGCAAAGGCTAAATTATATCAGACCTATTTACCATGAATTAAATAAGGGACTTGGGGCTGCTATTAACACCTTATTTAGCGTGGTGATAAGAGAGGCTAGGGATTGTGATTTCCTCGTTACGATGGATGCGGACAATACCCATAATCCTAATCATATTATCGATATGGTTAAAAAAATGGACAAAGAGGACTTAGACCTTATCATAGCTTCGAGGTTTACAGAAGGGGGAAGGGAAGTAGGGGTACCGATTATAAGAAAGCTTTATAGTAGGGGGGCAAAATATTTTTTCAAATCCTTCTTTAATATCAAAAACGTAAATGATTATTCCTCAGGTTTTAGAATATATAAGGTGGGTTACCTTCGTAAATCCATGAATTTGTATAATGGTAATTTGGTAACTACTAATGGTTTTGATTGTATGGCAGAAATTTTAGCACGGTTTAGTAAGATAGGTATAAGAGCCGATGAACATCCCCTAATCTTAGAGTACAACTTAAAGGATAGTAAAAGTAAAATGGATGTCATGGGAACTATCACAGGATATTTCGATTTACTTAGAAGGGTGAGAAAACCAGAACTTAATAAAATAATCCAAAGAGAGTAGGAGAATATGAAAAATCTATCAGTTATCTTAACATCGGTCATATTAGGGGCCATAGGCCAGGTTATATTAAAGGTAGGAGCAAATAAACTAGGAGAATTTTCCCTATCTTTAAACACCTTATACAAAGATTTAATAAGCATTATAAAAACTCCTGAAATTGTACTGGGAGTAGTGTTTTTTTTCATGAGTTTCCTCCTATGGATTAAAGTATTAACAAAAAATGAACTAAGCTATAGTTACCCTATGGTGAGTTTAAATTATATAATAATCATGATTATATCATTTTTCATTTTTCATGAGGAAATATCTATTAAAAAAATCATTGGTACAATACTAATTGTTTTGGGGGTTTGGGTTGTTTATGTCTAAAACCAGAGAAAATGCAATCATTATCACGGTACTTGTTATCATTTTAATCTTAAGAATTCCTTATATCACCCAATCACCTTACGAACAAGGAGAAAGATGGAGACAATCTGATACAGAATCCATAGCAAGGAATTTTGTAGAGTATAGGTTTAATATCTTTTATCCACAGTTTAATTACGATGGTCCTATGCCAAATTATGTGCAGCTGGAATTTCAAATAACAACATATATTATTGCAGTTTTATATAAAATATTTGGTTATAAATACATAATAGCTAGAACTATACCCCTTTTGTTTTTCATGGGTTCATCTATATTTCTATATTTGATAGCTGGAAAATTTTATCCTTTTGGGCAGTCAATAATTGTTCTTTTTCTTTATGGACTATTCCCTATTACGATATTTTTTTCACGGGCTATTATGCCGGAGTCTTCGGCATTATTTTTTTATTTGGGGGCATTTTATTTTTTCTTAAGATGGATTGAGAAAGAAACAAAAAAAGATATAATTACTTCTGCCATGTTTACGGCTCTAGCCATATCTCAAAAGATACCTACTATCTTTATTGGAATTGCAATGCTCATAATAGCTTTTAAAAAATATAAAATGCAGATATTTAAAATAGGAGAACTTTATATTTTTACGTTAATTTCGTTATTTTTGCCTTTTACTTATTTTCAATGGATGAAATATATTTCTGAATTTAAATTCGTAAATGACATTGCAAATAAACATATATTCACAAGGCTTTTTTATGATTTCTTGACTAAAGAATCCATAGAATTTTTTAAGATCAATCTTCCCCAGGGATATACCATACAGGTTCTAGTTTTGTTCTTGATAGGATTAATCATGATAGATGTTAGAAAGGAAATGCCTGTACTGGCTTGGATATTTGCCATGATATTAGAAGTAATTATGATTGTCGCAGTAATCAGGCTTTATTATTATCTGATTTTTATTAGTCCTCTTATTGCCCTTATAGCTTCTAAGCCACTATATATTATTTGGGAAAATAAGTACGGAGGGGTGTTTATTTCTTTAATAATAATGTGGATAGGGTACACTGCATTTAGAGGATTACTGCCTTTTTATATAGAAAAAACAGAGTTAATCAAACAGGCCGGCATGGTTAAAAAATACACAGATAAAGAAGATTTAATCGTAGTGGGAACCCCTGATCCTGCCTTGATTAATGCTTGTGAAAGGAGGGGATGGAGGGCGAATATAGATTATTATAGTTATATTCCAAAAGACCCCATTAGGGAAATAGAGTATTATATAGAAAGTGGAGCTAAATATTTTGTCCCCATGAAGGGGTGGATTCATAATGATAAGGGAGAATATAAAAGTTTTTTAGATAGCAATTTTGAAAAGATAATAGGTGAAGATGGATATTATATTTACAAATTACGATAAAAGATTCTTATTCTATGTAGCAAAAGTGATTCATGGGCTTTTTGGTATGGATTTTAATTATAAATATATAGGTTGCTTGTATACATAAAAGTGGATACAATAGGGATATCAATAATAGGAAGTGGTCTAATATGTTCAAGACTCTTTTTAGCAAACTTTTTACTGTATACATGGGAATTATTCTGGGGAGTTTTATTCTTTTGGCAGCAATTTTATCCCAGGCATTTGAATCATATTTTATTTATCAAAAGAAAGGTATAATGTTAGAACAGGGAGAAAATATTACAAAACAATATGCAAAGGCTTATTATACAGGGATAATGGATTTAGAACAGCTAAGGTTTGAGATGGAAGTATTGGATAAATACCTGGATTCTATGATTTGGATTGTGGATTCCAGTGGTAGGATATATGTAGTATCTAGGACAGAGAACAAGTCCTGGCTGGGACAAAAATTAACTTTAGAACAGATAAATGACGTTTTTG
The DNA here is from genome assembly GCA_012519205.1 of Candidatus Epulonipiscium sp. Classification (NCBI taxonomy): domain Bacteria; kingdom Bacillati; phylum Bacillota; class Clostridia; order Lachnospirales; family Lachnospiraceae; genus Candidatus Epulonipiscium; species Candidatus Epulonipiscium sp. The sequence continues at coordinate 35,795 of JAAYQR010000001.1, forward strand.
AGGGAAAAATAGTAACCATTCAAGGAAAGTTTGGGGGCTATTTTAAGGAGCCGGTACTTACAGTGGGATATCCTATTCAAATAGATGGTAAGGCTTACGGAGCTTTGTTTATGCATACTCCTATTCCAGAAATACAAAAAACTGTAGGAGAATTGTATAAGATTACATTATTGTCTTTAGGAATATCCATATTGCTTTCATTTCTATTTATTTATTATTTATCAAGGAGAATTACGAATCCTTTAAAAGAAATGAATGAAGCCGCTAAAGTTATTGCAGGGGGAGATTTTCAAAGGAAGCTTGAAATAATAGGAAATGATGAGGTGTCGCAGCTGGCAGACAGCTTTAATTATATGGCAGAAGAACTTAATAAGCTAGAGGAATTAAGAAGGGGATTTATTGCAAATATATCCCATGACCTTAGATCCCCCCTTACATCTATTAAGGGGTTTGTACAAGCAATATTAGATGGGACAATACCAGAAGAAAAACAAGAAAAATATCTTGAGATAGTCTTAGATGAAACAGGAAGATTAACGAAAATGACCAATGATATAATGGATTTAACCAAGATGGAAAGCGGACAAATAGAAATTAAAAAAGAACAATTTGATATTAATGAACTCATAAGGAGGGTATTAGAACAATTTGAACAAAGGATATTAGAAAAAGATGTAAAGCTTAAATTGATACTAGCTGAAGAAAAAACCATGGTTTATGCCGATAGGGAACAAATCCAAAGAGTTATTAACAATTTACTTGATAATGCAGTAAAATTTGTTCCGCAGGAAGGTAAGATATGGATTGAAACCACCCTTTTCGTCAATAAAATTCTTGTATCTGTAAAAAATAATGGGGAAAGCATAAAAGAAAATGAAATCCATTATATTTGGGATAGGTTTCATAAGGGAGATAAATCAAGAGGAAGGGATAAAACAGGCATGGGTTTAGGACTTTCCATAGTAAAGCAAATTTTAAAAAACCATGGAGAAAATATAAAGGTAGAAAATATTTCAGAGGGTGTTGCCTTTACTTTTAGCATTACACTTCTCTAAATTCATAAATATTTACAAATAGTTCATATTTTATTCAAAACTGATAGGTATAATAAATTCATAAAACAAACAAGAATAGTATTATCAGAGGAGGTAATAATATGGATGAATTTAATAAAATTAATGAAGAAAAAACCATAGAAGAAAATAATATAGAAAAAAATAAAATAGAAAAAAGCATCATAGAAGAGAATAGTATAGAAGATGATATTATAAAAGAAGATATAATGGAAGCAGCGAAAGAGGAAACGCCCTATTATACGCAGACAATTAAGCCTAGCAAAAAGAAGGCTAAAAAATTTAATGCTTTTATGATTGCCCTTGCCATTATAACAGGGGGAATTTCTATCGGATTAGGAGTTGGGTTAGCAGGACCCTTTAGCGAATATTTCTTGCAGCCGGCATTAAGAAATATTGGTGGGGAAAACCTTATCAAAGAAATTGAAAGGATTGCCGAAGAAGAAAAAGAAAAGTTTTCTTTCGAAAAAAGCAATACCCACGAGGTGATAAATGAAGCAAAACTTCCAATATTGCCAGAGGAACAAACCACCATTCCCGAAATTGCAAAAAAGGTGGGACCTTCTGTAGTTTCAATAAGAAATAAATTTACTGTAACCGATTGGTGGAATGAACAATACCAGCAGGAAGGAATGGGCTCGGGGATTGTATTTCATGTAACAGATAGTGATATTATGATAGTAACTAACTATCATGTAGTTGAAAATAATGAAAGTTTAGTAGTCACGTTTTTGGGGGACTATTCTGTTCCAGCTTCTATTGTAGGGGTGGATCCCCAAACTGATTTGGCTGTGGTGAGAGTTGCACAAAGTGATATCCCAAATGAAATAAAAGGAAAAGTAGAGACTGCGCCCTTTGGGGATTCTGATAAATTGCAGGTCGGAGAGTTGGCAGTTGCCATAGGCAACCCTTTAGGAGAAGCTTATAGTAATACGGTAACAGCAGGAGTTATCAGTGCTCTCAATCGCACAATACAACTTACAGATAAGAAGATGACCCTTATCCAAACCGATGCAGCAATTAATCCAGGAAATAGTGGGGGGGCTTTAGTCGGCAGCCAAGGAACTGTCATAGGAATTAATACCATTAAGTTGGTTGATGCTAGGGTAGAGGGCATGGGATTTGCAATTCCTATAAATGTGGCAAAACCAATTATAGAGGAACTTGTAAATAAAGGTTCAGTATCAAGACCTTATCTTGGAATTCTAGGACAAGATATTACACAGAGTACATCGGAATTATATGAAATACCTATCGGTATTTTAGTCAGAGAAGTATATGAAGGAAGTGGAGCCTATATCGCTGGAATCAAGCCGGGAGATATAATCATAGAATTCGATGGGGAAAAGATAACTGCCATGGAGCAGCTAACAAAAACCATAGAAAATCATAGAGTAGGAGATAAGATTTCTATAAAACTTGTAAGACAGGGTACGATAAAGAAGATGGTAACAGTTACCCTACAAGATAAAAGTAAAGCAAATAATCTAAAATAGGATAGCCTAGCTATTCTATTTTTTATAAATTTTAAAAGGTACCTAGTATTTAACCTTAATATTATGTATAATCATATCCATAGAAGCTTCGGAAAACTTTTCGAAGAAATTTGAATGGAGGATTTAGATGCGTTATTTGAAAGACATTAGAGATGGGGAACAGATTATAGGGCATTATCTTTGCAAGCAAAAACAAACATTAAAATCGAGAAGTGGTAAGCCGTATGTATCTATAAAACTACAAGATAAAACAGGACTAGTGGATGGCAAAATATGGGACATCAATAACGATATAGATGAATTTGATGAAAATTGTTTTATAAAAATAGATGGAGTTGTAAGTCTGTATCAAGGGGAATACCAAATAAGCATCCGAAGACTTAGGGTAAGCGTAGAAGGAGAATACGATCCTATGGATTATATTCCTTGTACAGAAAAAGATATACAGGGAATGCTTACAAAAATAAGGGAATATATTAATCAAATAGAAAACATACATATCAAAAAATTATTAGAATCATTCTTTGTATCGGATGAAGAATTTCTTAAAAAATTCAGCTCCCATTCGGCGGCTAGGAGTATTCACCATAGCTATATGGGCGGACTTTTAGAACATACTTTAACCGTAGTGGAATATGCTGATTTTTTATGCAGTAAATATATTGGAGTGGATAGAGATATAGTTATTGCAGGGGCAATGCTTCATGATATTGGAAAGACCGAAGAATTATCGGAATTTCCACTTAATGATTATACTGACTTTGGGCAGCTTTTAGGTCATATTACAATTGGTACTGAAATGATAACAGATAAAATAAGACAACTAAAAAACTTTCCCCAAGCCTTAGAGGTTCTTATAAAACATTGTATTTTATCCCACCATGGGGAATTGGAGTATGGTTCTCCGAAACGGCCTAAGACAATTGAAGCAATGATTATTCACTGTGCCGATAATACGGATGCTAAGATAAAATTGTTCGAAGAAGCTATTAAGGCAGAACATTCTCAAGGAAGTTGGGTTGGGTTTAATAGAATGCTTGGAAGAAATATAAGAAAAAGTAATTTCTAACAGGGGGATTACATGGATAATGATACTAAAACCATATCTGCAGGGGAAATAAATAAATTTATATATTGCCCCTATCAATGGTATTATCAAAGAGTATATGGAAATAAAGAACTCAGAGAGTTAGTAAAAATGAGGAATGAGCAGTATGGATATGAGGATGCAAGTTTAAGCAATTTTGAACGGGGAAACAGATTTCACAAAAAATATCATTTTGTTTATAAGTTAAAAAAGATATTACTATTAATAATATGGATAGCTATATCTATGTTAACAATATTTGTTGTTTATTGGGTGATAAGATATGAGGGATAATTTTATTATATTAGGGATATTACTTTTACTAGTCATATCTCTTTTTTTTCTTTTATTAAGGAAATCAGATATTAAAGTAAAGGCTCCTAAACTAGGGGTTTTTGGTGCGAAAATCATATATACAGATCAAAAAGAAAAAAGTAAAAGTTCTAATATAAAATATGGGGGAATTTTATATTCAGAAAAATACGATATACAAGGAAAACCAGACTATATATTTAAAAAGATTTTGAGTAGAAACTTAATTCCTGTAGAACTAAAAAGTGGTACGATAAAGAAAAGTGATATAAGGCCCTACGAGGGAGATATGATGCAGCTAGCAGCTTATTTTTTAATTATGGAGGATGTGTATAAGAAAAAGCCCAAAGAGGGACGATTAATATATAAGAATTATATGTTTATTATAAAAAATACAAGAAAACTAAGACAAAAGACAAGGAGGATATTAGGCGATATGAGGGAAATGCTAAAAACTGGAGAACAAGATGTCCATCCAAGTTTCGTAAAATGCCGATATTGTATATGTAGGGAAACAGTATGTGAATATTACGATGGGAGGGGTTAATATGAAAGAAGAAAAAACCAGGAAAAAAATTAATACTTTAGTAAATATTAATGAAGGAACATCGGATTTTCTACTTGAAAGAAAGCACCCCATAGAGGAGGCTCTAGAAAAAAGCAGTGATGAGGTATTGGCTAAAGCTATACAAGATATGCTGAAAAAGGATATGCTTCATTAAACGATTTGGAGGATAGTATAATGGGCGAACTACCAATTGTTAAGAATATGCATTTTGAATTGATAATAGATGATATGGGTTCCCAAGGAGAAGGTATAGGTAAAATCAAAGATTTTACGATATTTGTCGAAGGAGCTTTACCGGGAGATAAGATAAAAACTAGAATTATAAAAGTGAAAAAAAGCTATGGTTTTGGAAAATTAATTAGACTACTAGAGCCTTCACCAATGAGAGTGGTCCCCCATTGTCCTAGTTTCCATAGGTGCGGAGGGTGTCAAATACAACATATGGATTATAAGTCACAATTAGAATTTAAAAGAAAAAGGGTTAGGAATAGTATAGAACGAATAGGAAAATTAAATGATATAGTAGTCCACCCTACCATAGGGATGGAGAATCCCCTTTATTATAGGAATAAAGCACAATTTCCCGTAGGAATGAAAGATGGTAAAGTTGAAATAGGGTTTTATGCAGCAAGAAGTCATAATATAATAGATACTCCTAAATGCTATATCCAGGATGAAGTAAATAGTAAAATTATACCGATAATTAGAAAGTATATAGAAGATTACAAGATACCTGTGTACAATGAACAAAATCATACAGGACTTATCCGACATATACTTATAAGGGTTGCCTTTAAAACAAAAGAAATAATGGTTTGTATCATAATTAATGGAAAAGAACTACCCCACAAAAGTGAACTGATTAATGGATTGACAAAGGTACCCAATATGACAGGTATTGTATTAAACTATAATACAAAAAAGACCAATGTAATATTGGGTGATAAGATTAATACTCTATGGGGACAGGATTATATAACCGATTATATAGGGAATATAAAATTTGAAATATCCCCCTTATCCTTTTTCCAAGTAAATCCCACGCAAACAAAAGTTTTATATGAAAAAGCCTTAGAATATGCAAAACTAGAAGGGAATGAGATAGTGTGGGATGCTTACTGTGGGATAGGCACCATTTCCCTATTCCTTGCCAAAGGAGCAAGGAAAGTATACGGAGTAGAAATAGTAGGGGCTGCTATAGAAGATGCAAGGAAAAATGCAAAAATAAATAACATACGAAATGTAGAATTTTTCGTAGGGAAGGCAGAGGAAATCATTCCTCGAATGTATGAAAAAGAAGGGATAAAAGCCGAAGTCATAGTAGTAGATCCCCCAAGAAGGGGCTGTGATGAAAACCTTATAAATACCATGGTGAAAATGGAGCCTAAAAGAATAGTATATGTATCCTGTGATCCAGGGACATTAGCTAGGGACTTAAAGATGTTAAGTGAAAAGGGGTATAGGGTTGAAGAAGTGCAGCCTGTGGATATGTTTCCGCATACAACGCACGTTGAGACGGTAGTATTGATGTCAAGGGTAGATAAGTAAGAGTGTAATAAGATAAGTAAATAAAGGCTTTCCGTGATTTGAGGTCTGGTTTTAGCCGGAAGGATAATCACGGTTTTTTTGCTTTGAGGGAAAATATCAAAGAATGGTGAACTGCTCATTGGATTTACTAATTTGAATGTGGGATGGGTGAGTTGATAAGTTTGATAGCAAAAGTGTGGTGTGTTGACAGGATTGCTGTAAGAAAAAGATGATTTGAATTAAGTGACTTAAATCAAAAAAACGTTGACTTCTATATAATAAACTGCTATAATCGTAAAAGTGAATTAAGTTACTTAAATCAAGAGGTGAAATGAAATGACTAGAGGTGGCAAACGCCCAAATGCTGGAAGAACAGCAATTATCGGAAAAGAAATGAAAATAAAGATACCAGATGACATATATGAACAAGTAGATGAGAACTTTACTGGAAAAACTATTCAAGAAAGAATTCGGGAGTGCTTAGAATATGGAATAAACGCAAAACTCACAAATGTTTCGAATGTTTCGGAAAAAACATATAATGTCGTAGACTTGTTTTCTGGTGCTGGAGGGTTGTCTAGAGGTTTTATGGATGCGGGATTTAATGTTGTTTTAGGCGTTGATTTTGATGATGCCGCTTTAAAGACGTTCAAGGAGAATCATGGTAATGCAGAAGCTATGAAGTTAGATTTATTTGATCATGGAAACATAGAAAAAATATATGATTATTTAATTAAAAGGGAAATCAAATTGGATGTCCTGGTTGGTGGACCACCTTGCCAAGGATTTAGTTTAGCTGGAAAAAGAGAAGAGTTTGATAAGAGAAATGTTTTATATTCTGCTATGGTAAAAGCATCCAAAAGGATAAAACCAAAGGTTGTCGTTCTAGAAAATGTCCCAGGAATGTTAACTCTTTATAATGGAGCAGGAGCTAAGAGGGTTAGGGAAGATTTTGAACAAATTGGTTATCATGTTTACGAGCCTAAAATTTTATATGCACCAGAGTATGGAATTCCACAGATAAGAAAGCGTGTATTTTTTGTTATGACTCTAAAAGATGAAGTACAAGGTGAGTTTAATTATCCGCTTCCGGAACTATTTGAAAATGAGTTTGTTACTTGTGAAGATGCTATTGGTAATTTACCATCATTAGTTGGTGCGAAAGATTTTTCTTTAAATCAAGTATTTGACTATCCTTCTGCGCCGACAAATGAATATGAAAAATATATGAGAAAAAATTCTAATAAAATATATAACCATACTCCGACGAAACACGCCGATGAGACCGTGAGACTAATTTCTTTAGTTCCAGAAGGTAAAAATTATAAAGCTTTACCATTGGAGGAGCTTAAAAAAAGGAAATTTAAATACAATGAGGCACTGACTAGGTATGATAGCAAAAGGCCTTCGAGAACAATTGATACAGGTCACAGAACCCATTTTCATTACAAATGGAATAGAATTCCGACTGTTCGTGAAGCGGCCCGTTTACAGTCATTTCCTGATGATTTCATATTTTATGGTAATAAGCAAGAACAATATAAACAAGTAGGGAATGCGGTTCCTCCACTTCTTGGAAAAGCAGTAGCTACTAAAGTGAAGGAGCTTTTAGACAATGAGAAAAATTAAAGTTGTAGATTTGTTTTCTGGCGCGGGAGGATTGTTAGAAGGCTTCATGCAATCTGGATTGTACATACCTCAAGCATCGGTAGAGTGGGAAAAAGCACCTGTGGATACACTGAGAAACAGGTTGAAAACCAAATGGGGGATCTCTGATGCAAATGACACAGTAATTTGGTTTGATATGCAAAGGACAGACGAATTGTTTAGTGGGTTTGATGATGAGAAATATGGAAAATCTAAAGGGTTGGATTATTATATTGGTGATAAGACAGATGTGATTATTGGTGGACCGCCGTGTCAGGCCTATTCTCAAGCTGGACGTACAAAAGATGAGCACGGTATGAAATATGACTATAGAAATTATTTGTTCGAGTATTATTTGAAAACTGTAGATAGATATCAACCTGAATTATTTGTATTTGAAAATGTCCCTGGAATGTTATCTGCTATGCCAGATGGCACGCCAATTGTAGATTTAATAAAAGCTGACGTTCAAAAAATAGGGTATGAAATTGTTGAAGATATTCGTAATCATGCTTTGATTGATATGAGTGATTATGGAGTGCCCCAAAACAGGAAAAGAGTAATTCTGGTCGGATTGAAAAAGAATGGGAATACCTACGAAGAATGCCAACAGTTTCTAACTGAATTTTACGATAAAATACTTCCTAAGTATCAAAGCGAGAAAAAAATATCTGTTGAAGAAGCCATAGGTGATTTGCCTAAAGCGTTCCCTCTAGAGGAGCCTGTATATATCAAAGGAATAGGAAGACAATCATACACAGTTCCGGATGGAGACCCAACTTGGGGACATGTGGTTAGATTTCAGAACCAACGAGATATTGAAATCTTTGGTTTATTGACTGAAGACATTGAAAGTGGCAAGAATGAATTACAAAGTGCTGATAAATTAAATGAGATTTATAACAAAGCTACAGGAGGAAACTCTAAAGTGCATAAATACCATGTCCTTAGAAGAGATCAACCAAGCACGACAATCACTGCTCATCTCCATAAGGATGGGTTGCGATTTATACATTATGATTCTCAACAGAGTAGAACCATAACAGTTAGGGAAGCTGCTCGACTTCAGTCATTTCCAGATGATTTTGAATTTTTGTCTACTCGTGGAAATCAGTATAAAATGATAGGGAATGCTGTTCCGCCAGAATTTGCAAGAAGGTTGTCATCTGCGGTTAGAGATTTTTTAATTTATCTAGATGAGAATGAAAATCGGAAATTAGATTTCCATCAAAATTGGGAGGAGGTTTCAAAATGCCAATTATAGATTCAAGGAGTGATTCTAAATTTGACGCACTCATACGTACTAACAAAGCAGATTCATTAATGTCTTTTATCATGGCAACATATAATGTAAAAAAAACAGAAAATAGAAAGTCAGAAGTTGCTAATCGTTTAAAAAGTGCATATGAACTTTTCAGAGAAAATATAAAAGGTAGTGACAGTGGTGCTGGTAGCTATGGGCAAGGTGAACGAGATATTGCGGATCAATTCGAGAGTCACTATACCATGGGATACGAGATGGGAATTTGGCAAGATAGCGATTTTACGTTAAGTCCACTTGCAATAAAAGTAGCAAAGTATGAAATAACAGTATCTGAATATATTGGAATAGTATTTACAAACCTTTTTACATTTTTCACAAAGAATGGAGAGAGTGTTTATCATCATTTTTTATATGAAATATTAAATAGCGCAATATCTAAAGGGTTTATAGATAGTGCTATACTGGACCTATGTCAATACTTTGGACACAAAAAGTTGAACATTTTCTCTCTGCATGATATTAATACGTAGAGAAAGATTACTAAGCTGCAAGAATCTCATCTTCAACCTGCTGTGGGGTTTTATAA
>JAAYQR010000002.1 GCA_012519205.1 Candidatus Epulonipiscium sp.
ACTACGTTTTTTGGTATAATGGTCATGAGACTTGAACGCTCCTTTCTGGGAGGTAATGGTTGTTTGGCAATTTCCATTATACCAGAGGCGTTTCAGGTCTCATTTTTTTATTAAGTTAACAGAACAATATAATTAAAAAGGAGGATTCTTATGGAGCTAAGCCTTACAACCCCAGCTTTACTATTTCCTGCTATTTCCTTACTGCTATTAGCTTATACAAATCGCTTTCTTGTATTAGCACAATTGGTAAGAGAACTGCATGAAAAATTTAACGAGAACCCCGATGAGATACTATCGGGACAAATCGATAATCTTCAAAAAAGAATCAACCTAATTCGTAATATGCAAATCCTAGGGGTATCAAGCTTTTTTTTATGCGTATTGTGTATGTTTTTGATATTTGCCAAATACTATGTTTTAGCTGATTTAACTTTTGGGATAAGTTTGATTTTTCTAATGACATCCCTAGGTTTTTCCATTAGAGAATTACTTATTTCCGTTAAAGCGCTTACACTACAGCTTAGTAATGTTGAAAGCAAAAAAAACAAATAGCAGTCCAATATAAAATCTATATATTATAAAAGACATTTAATTTTTTTGCAAATTATGCTATAATCTTTCTATTAGAAAACTCGGGAGGAATGTATACAATGTACTCATTTGATGAAATACAAAAGATTGATTTTGAAGTAGCACAAGCGGTGGAGCAGGAAATAGGAAGACAAAATAGTAAAATAGAGCTTATTGCTTCTGAAAACTTTGTTTCAAAGGCAGTAATGGCAGCAATGGGTTCCCCACTTACGAACAAATACGCAGAAGGCTATCCGGGAAAGAGGTATTATGGAGGCTGTGAATATGTTGATATTGTAGAAGAATTAGCAATTGAAAGGGCAAAAGAAATTTTTGGTGCCGAACATGCTAATGTACAGCCACACTCAGGGGCACAGGCAAATATGGCGGTATTTTTTGCAGTCTTAAACCCCGGTGATACAGTAATGGGGATGAATCTTTCTCATGGGGGACATTTAACCCATGGAAGTCCTGTCAATATGTCAGGAAAACATTATAACATAGTAGCCTATGGTGTGGATGAAAAAACAGGATACATAGATTATGAAGCCGTAATGGAACTTGCTAAAGAACATAAACCAAAACTTATTATTGCAGGAGCCAGTGCTTATTCTAGAGTCATTGATTTTGTGAAATTTAGAGAAATAGCTGATGCAGTAGGCGCTTACTTGATGGTGGATATGGCACATATCGCGGGATTAGTTGCGGCAGGACTCCACCCAAATCCAGTACCCTTTGCTGAATTTGTTACAACAACAACCCATAAAACCCTAAGAGGACCTAGGGGCGGTATGATTCTTTGTAGAGAAGAATTTGCAAAAGCTATCGATAAATCCATATTTCCCGGTATACAGGGAGGACCTTTAATGCATGTGATAGCAGCAAAAGCAGTAAGCTTTAAAGAGGCACTATCCGATGAATTTAGGGCTTACCAAAAACAAATAATAAATAACGCAAAAGCCTTAGCAGAAGCCCTTATAGAAAAAGGATTAAACCTAGTATCTAGGGGGACAGATAATCACCTTATGATGATTGACCTTAGAAATTTAGATATAACTGGTAAGGAAGCAGAAAAAAGATTGGATGAGGTTGGTGTGACCTGTAACAAAAACACTATTCCTTTTGACCCTCAAAGTCCATTTGTGACCAGTGGAATTCGTCTAGGAACCCCTGCAGTAACAACAAGGGGAATGAAAGAAGAGGATATGAAGGTTATAGCAGACATTATATATATGACCTTAAAGGATTTTGAAGCTAATAAAGAACAAGCGGTTAAGAAAGTGGCAGAGTTAGTAGCCAAATATCCATTGTATTAGTAACCATTTAAAAAAATAAGATTCTTCGCTGCGTTCAGAATGACAAGGGGGGTAATTCCTCGTTATGCTAGAATGATAGGGACACTACGACCCTATGTCATCCTGAACGGTAGAGAAGGATCTTTTTTATAGGGAAGGAGTTTAATTATGTATATACATAAAACACATCTTATGGTCCGCTATGTCGAGACCGACCAAATGGGCATTGTCCATCATTCTAATTATTATCCTTGGTTTGAGGTAGCTAGGACAGAGTTTTTTGAAGGGATTGGTCTGCCCTACGATAAAATTGAGGAAGATGGTATTTTATTTCCCCTTATAGAAAGTGGCTGTATTTATAAAGAAGGTGCAAAATATCCTGATGATATCCTAATCAAATCATGGATTGAAGAAATAAAAGGAGCCAAAATCACATTCCTTTACGAGGTAATAAGGGAAAAGGACAATAGGCTCCTTGCACAGGGTAAAACGGTACATGTACCGGTTGATAAGGATTTTAGACTTGTAAACATGAGAAAGCAAAGCCCCAAAATTTGGAGTACAATTCAAAAACTAATATCCTAACTCTTCACCAACTAGTATCACTTTAATTCTATTTGGATTCCTTGACATTCGGGTAACTAATATCTGACAACAAATACTATCGGGGGAAAGGCAGTTATGGCAATTTCCCTTGCTTGAGCAAGGAGTCCCTTTATTAAGTCGAATGGAATTAATAGGGGAGGCGAAACTACGGACTCTAGTTAGAGCCGCATCCAAGTCAGGGGCAATTTTATTCATTCCTGCAATTACGATTACGTTTTTAGGTCCGTAGATTAAGGCAGCAATACGATTTCCATTGCCATCGATATTTACTAGCTTACCATCCAAAGTAATAGCATTAGAGCTCATCAAATAATAATCGCAGCTTAAGGCTTTATGATAAATATCTTCAACTTCTTTGGGAGATTTAGCAAGGTCCCTATCTAATAGGGTATAATTATGTATAGAATTTTCCCCGTCTTTTAGGGCTTCTAATAAACCAATTTCCTTAAGGGTTTCAGATCCACCCCAAGAGATACTTGAATCCTTATCCATAAGAGATAAGGCTTTTTTTACTGCATCACTGTAATTTTCGCAATAATACCCTTCTATTTGTCTTTTTTCGAACCCTAATAATACTTTTTTAGCAGTTAATTTATAAAATTCTTGTTTTGGTGTCATATAGATTTCTCCTTTCTTTTCATCTATTATAACGCATATAAGCTTGTTTTTCCAAGGAAGATCCAAACATATAAAATCTGTTTGCTAGCAATTTTTTTCTGATATAATAAGTTTGCTATATATATTATAAGTTTTTTGACGTAGATTTATTAAAGTTTTTCATTAAAGATGAAAACCATAATATAATGAGGCAAAATAACAAATACTGTGTAATACTAATGGATGGGAGGAAAAAAATGAAAGCTTTTTATCAGAAAACTATAAATGAAGTCCTTAGAGAACTACATACGGATATCGATAATGGAATAACCAAAGAAGAAGCATCTATAAGGCTTTCTAAATACGGAGAAAATCACCTACAAGGAGAAAAAAGTAGGGGATTGCTACAGATGTTCATAGATCAATTTAAAGATTTTCTGGTACTTATCCTAATTGGAGCAAGTATTGTATCCATGGTTGTTGGGGAGCCAAAAGATGCTATTATTATTCTAGCTATTGTTCTTTTGAATTCGATATTAGGTGTATTTCAAGAAAGTCGTGCAAGTAATGCCCTTAAGGCATTAAAGGACATGGCAGCTCCTCAAGCAAAGGTCATTAGGGATGGAAATTTAGAAAAGCTATCTTCATCAGAATTAGTTCCGGGGGATGTAGTAGTATTAGAAGCTGGCGACTACATACCGGCAGATCTTAGATTAGTCCAAAGTGTTAACCTTAAGATTGAGGAAGCGGCTCTTACCGGAGAATCTGTTCCAGTAGAAAAATTTGCTGGGGAAATGGTTGAGGATAATGCCGGTATAGGGGATAGGATAAACTCTGCTTTTATGAGTACTATTGTTACATATGGCAGAGGAAAAGGTGTTGTTGTAGGGACAGGGATGAATACCGAAATAGGAAGGGTAGCCTCCATGTTAGAAGCAGTGAAAGAAGAACAGACCCCTTTACAAAAAAAGCTTACACAACTTGGGAAGCTACTTGGTACAGTGTGCCTAGGTATTTGTGCTATCATATTTGTTTTGGGGCTTTTAAGAGGTCAAGAACTAATCGATATTTTTATGACTTCAATTAGTTTAGCGGTTGCGGCAATTCCTGAAGGCCTTCCCACAGTGGTAACAGTGGTTTTGGCCCTAGGAATGCAAAAGATGATAAAGCGTCATGCAATTATGAAAAGACTTGGTGCCGTAGAAACCCTAGGAAGTACCACCGTTATATGTACAGATAAAACAGGAACTTTGACCCAAAACAAGATGACAGTTGTGAAGATATTTGATGGAGAAAATGTGTGGGATGTATCAGGAAGGGGATATACAACAGAAGGAGAAATAAAAAGAACTGACGATTCTAAAGCGGAAACATCCCCTGCCTTAGAACGACTTCTTAGAGCCGGGGTTCTTTGTAACGATGCCCAAATAAAAAGCGGAGCTAATGATATAATAGGAGATCCCACAGAGGGAGCTCTAGTGGTCTTAGGAGCTAAGGGAGGGTATCTTAAGGATACTTTATCTGTTGAAATGCCTCGTGTAGGAGAGATTCCTTTTGATTCCAAAAGGAAGTTAATGAGTACTTTTCATCAGCATAAAGAAGGTATTGTCATGTATACTAAAGGAGCTCCCGATATTATCCTTAGCCGCTGTAAGTATATTCTTATTGATGGTAAGGTAATGGAGGTTACAGACAGTCATAAAAAAGCATAATGGAACAAAATACATCTTTTGCAAATGAGGCCCTTAGGGTTTTGGCTTTATCCTATAAGATGCCCAAAGAATTAAAAGAAGATTCAGAAGAAGAAAGTAACCTGATATTTTTGGGCCTTATAGGGATGATGGATCCCCCAAGGGATGAGGCCAAGGAGGCAGTGGCTATCTGCAAAAAAGCAGGTATCCGTGTGGTTATGATTACGGGGGATCATAAGACAACCGGAAGTGCCATAGGACGAGCCATAGGTATTATAGATACCGATGAAGGGGCAATGGATGGAAAAGAAATAGATGCCCTTGGTGATGAAGAACTAAAGGAAAAAGTAAAAACAATCAATGTATTTGCAAGGGTTTCTCCTGAGCACAAGGTTAGGATAATAAGGGCCGTAAGGGCTAATGGGGAAATTGCTGCTATGACAGGAGATGGAGTAAACGACGCTCCTGCCTTAAAGCAAGCAGATATTGGCATTGCCATGGGCATCACTGGGACTGATGTTGCTAAGGAAGCGGCTGATATGATACTTACCGATGATAATTTTGCCAGTATTGTTGATGCAGTTGAAGAAGGTAGAATTATATTTAGCAATATAAGAAAATTTGTAGGGTTTTTACTATCTTGCAATATTGGAGAATTACTTTTGATATTTGTTGCAATGTTATTTGGAAGTCCAGTGCCCCTTTTGCCAATACATCTACTATGGATTAATCTTATTACAGATGCTTTTCCAGCGTTTGCCCTAGGGGTGGAACTTAAAGAAGAAGGGATAATGGATATGGCCCCTAGAAGTCCTGAGGAGCCAATCGTTAATAAAAAGATGGGTATTGCTATCGGGATTCAAAGCACAGCCCTAGCATTGGCAGCATTATTATCCTTTTGGTATGGACTGAATAATTTCAAAGGAGAAGGTGCCCTTATAGCAGCAAGAACTTATTGCTTTATAACACTAGTAGTGGGCGAACTTCTAAGGGCATATTCGGCTCGTTCCGAGGAAAAAACAATATTCAAAATGAAAGTGTTTTCTAATAGGTTTTTAAACATAAGTGTTTTATGTTCACTACTATTGCTTATTGCAGTGGTATATATTCCATTCTTACAACCTATTTTTAATACTATGCCGTTATCATTTATGGATTTGGATATAGCACTACTCTTTGCACTTATTCCTACGATAGCCGGAGAAATTGCAAAAAAGCTAAAATAAGATGCACATAAATCTGCTTAGACAAATAAAATATAGTATGATATAATATTGTAATAATACAATATAGGGGTGTGGGATATGTTAGATATCGCCATTATTGGTGCTGGGCCAGCGGGTCTTTCTGCAGCTATAAATGGAATTATAAGAAATAAAAAAGTAATCGTATTTGGGAGAAACCCCAAAAGCAGTTATTTGTATAAAGCAGAAAAAGTAGATAATTATTTGGGTATGCCTAATATTACGGGGCCCGGTATGGTCGAAGAGTTTGTTAGTCATGCCATTAAATTAGGAGTAGAATTCAGGGAAGGAAGGATATTGGAGGTTTTCCCCATGGGTGATTACTATACCTTAAATGTGGAAAATGAATTCTTTGAGGCAAAAACTATAATTATTGCTACTGGTATTCCAAAGGCAAAATATATCCCTGGTGAAAAGGAACTCTTAGGAAAAGGGGTTAGCTACTGTGGAACTTGTGACGGCCCACTATACAGGGGCAAAACTACTATAGTAGTAGGGGAAATTGAAGAAGCAGAAGAAGATGTAAACTTTCTTGGGGAAATTTGTGATAAAGTATACTTTTTGCCTACCTATAAAGAAATAAAAAATATCAATCCTAAGGTAGAAATATTAAAGGGAAAACCTAAAGAAATTTTCGGAGAACCTTTTGTTTCGGGAATCCGTATAGATAATAAGGAGCTAAAGGTAGATGGGGTATTTTTGATTAAGGAAACTATCCCCGTTACCGAGCTTATAAAGGGTCTAGAAATGGAAGATAGAACGATTAAAGTAAACCGCAAGCTAGAGACTAACTTTCCTGGGGTGTATGCCGCAGGGGATTGTACAGGAAGACCATTCCAGGTAACTAAAGCTGTAGGAGAAGGGGCAGTAGCTGCTCTAGAGGCAGTGAGCTATCTGCATAATATTGAAAGCAAGAAAAAACAAAAATAGGGGTTTGCGGGGCATTGGGGCATTGGGGACGGTTCTTTTTGATTACTTTGTGTATTAGAACCTTCTATCAATAATTTGATAGAAGGTAGTTTTATGCCGAGAGTAGCAGAAAAAGAAACAGTAGTTATTTTAAATTCATATATCTTAAATAGTACTCAAGCTATTTCCATTCGTAGCCCTAAATAAAAAACATTCAGGGAGTATTAGTGTTACTAGCACTAATACTTTATTTATTTTTAAATCAAAAATATGTAGAAACCATAAACTAAATAAAATAGGTAAACAAGTTACCTGCTTTATTTGATAGGAGAAAAGTAGATGAACAATATATGTAACTGTGATAATTGTCAGCACAAGCTTTGTGCTAGGAATGTACCAATATTCTCATCTCTTGATGCTGAAGAAATTCAAAATGTAGTAAGCCTGATTGTACACAAGCAATACTCAAAGGGTGAATTAATAATATTTGAAGGCTCTAATTTAGAAAGCCTTATTATAATTAATGAAGGAAGAGTCAAGGCTTTTAGACATACTTATGAAGGCAAAGAACAGATACTATATATTTTTTCTGCAGGGGATTTTTTTGGTGAAAAGAACTTAATTATAAACCAAGAGGCTACCTATAGTGTCGAAGCCTTAGAAGAGACAAATATATGTATGATTAGGAAAGATGATTTTAGGAGATTACTAAAAGAATACCCCATGCTTAGCTTTAAAATTATGGAAGAACTTGTTATACGCCTAGCGCATATGGAAGATTTAGTAGAAAATATGGGGGCAAAAAATGTTGAATCAAGAATTAATGGGGTACTATTGGAGTTTGCAAAAAAATACGGTAGATCTAATTCCAAAGGGATTATAGTAGAACTTCCCTTAAGTCGTGAAGGCATAGCCAATTATATTGGATTAACTAGGGAAACCGTAAGTCGTAAAATGAGCCTCCTTCAAGATGAGGGAATTATAGAAATGGTAGGAAATAAAAAGATTATCATAATAGATATAAAATCTTTAGAGAAATCTGTTGAATAATTCAAAAATCATGACTCTGGTCACAGTTTTATTTCCATAAATACCTTAATATTTAACCATCAGTTGTTGATGGTTAATTTTATTGCCCATAAATCTATGATTTTATAATATGAATGGAGGATATAAATATGAAAACATTTAATGTATCTCAAAGTATAGGAGATATTGTATCAATTATGCCAAAAGCCAGTGAAGTTTTTAAAACCTATCATATTGATTTTTGTTGCGGAGGGAATAGGCCCTTAGAGGAAGCAATCAAAGAACAGGGATTAAACAAGGAAGAAGTGTTGGAAAAACTAGAGGAAGCATACAACGAAACTAAAAAAATCACAAATCAAGTCGATTTTAGAAGCTTAAGTTCCGGTGAGTTAGTTGATTATGTTGTTAATACCCATCATAGTTATGCGAAAAAACTACTTCCTAGCATTAGCGAGCTTGCAACAACTATTTTGAGGGTTCATGGTCCAAGTCATAACTATCTCTTTAAGATTCATAAGCTTTTTCATGAGTTAAAGGCAGAATTAGAGCAACATTTTATTAAAGAAGAACAAATTCTATTTCCTTTAATTAAAAAATATGATGATGAGGCTTCTAGTGATTTATTTGATAAGGTAAAAGAAGTTATAAAAGAAACAGAAGACGAACATGATGCAGCAGGAGATATTCTTAAGGAACTTAGAAAAACAACAGAAGATTATAAAGTTCCGGATGATGGATGTGCAACTTTTGATTTAACCTATAGACAGCTTCAAGACCTTGAAGGAGATTTATTCGAACATATACATTTGGAAAACAATATACTATTTAAGAGATTCGAGTAAACATATCTTAAGCCCCCTGTCATCCTGAGCGATAGCAAAGGGATCTTATCTAAAACAAGAAGGATTAAGATTCTTCGCTCCGCTCAGAATGATAAAATAAATTCAGATGTATATTTTAAATATTATAGCAAAAAATAGAGAGCATAAAG
This sequence comes from Candidatus Epulonipiscium sp., assembly GCA_012519205.1. Lineage (NCBI taxonomy): Bacteria > Bacillati > Bacillota > Clostridia > Lachnospirales > Lachnospiraceae > Candidatus Epulonipiscium > Candidatus Epulonipiscium sp. The sequence goes on from JAAYQR010000002.1 coordinate 8,933, forward strand.
AGGTGATACCGGTGGGAAAATCAATAGACTTCTCTAAGACAGTATACGAACTATGGAGAGAATCCCCCGAGATTATAGACATTATGAAAGATCTAGGATTTGAGAGCATTACAAGCCAAATTATGTTAAATACAGCTGGCAGGGTGATGACGATTCCCAAGGGTGCCATAATGAAAGGTATAGAATTAAAAAAGATAAAAGACGAATTTACAAAAAAAGGCTACAATATTAAAGAGTAAGGAGGTAAGCTATGAGTGAAATGATTAATAATCGTGAACACAGACAAAAAGTATTAAAAGAAATCATCAAAGAGCTCCATGATGGTAAAACTGTAGAAGAGGTAAAGACTCGATTTGAAAAGCTTATTGAGGGTATTGAGGTCACAGAAATAACACAGATGGAGCAGGCACTCATTATGGAAGGTATGCCTGTTAAGGAGATACAAAGACTTTGCGATGTTCATGCTGCTGTATTTAAAGGTTCTATAGAAGAAATACATAGGCCCGAGAAGGAAGAAGAAGTTCCAGGACACCCTGTTCATACCTTCAGGCAAGAAAACAAGGCCATAGAAAAACTTATCAAGGATAAAATAGAGCCCCATCTAAAAGAATTTGAAATTTCCGATAGAAGTGAAAGCCTTAATAATCTTATAGAAGACTTTGATTTGCTATGGGAAATAGATAAACATTACTTAAGGAAAGAAAATATTATGTTCCCCTTCATGGAAAAGTATGGGATAACAGCACCTCCTCAAGTTATGTGGGGGGTAGACGATGAGATAAGGGGAGAAATAAAAGAAGTGAAAAATCTCCTATCAAGCTATAATAGTAATAAAGAAGAAGTATTAGAAAAGGCAAATAATGCAGTATACAGGGTGAATGAAATGATCTTCAAAGAGGAAAATATTCTATTTCCTATGGCATTAGAAACCTTGGTACAGGATGAATGGTTAAAGATAGCAGAAGATAGCGATGAAATAGGATATTCCCTTATTGATGTTAAGGAAAAATGGACACCACGCAAGTCTAATGTAGAGGAAAAAGCAAAAAAAGACGGAGAACATCCTTCCAATAACGGTTATATTAAGTTTGATGCAGGTATTTTGTTACCGGAAGAAATAAATTCTATGCTTAATACCTTGCCTTTTGATATAACTTTTGTAGACAAGGATGGTTATGTTAAATACTTTTCCCAAGGAAAAGAAAGAATTTTTCCCAGGACTAGGGCCGCTATAGGCAGGGAAGTGAAAAACTGTCATCCCCCAGGGAGCGTTCATATAGTAGAACAAATTATTGAAGATTTGATGAATGGGAAAAAGGACCATGAAGACTTTTGGATTAAAATGAAAGATATGTATGTGTTTATTAGATATTTTGCAGTTAGAGATGAAAGTGGAGAGTTTTTGGGTGTAATGGAAGTATCCCAAAATATTAAACCTATACAAGAAATAACAGGAGAGAAAAGATTATTATCTGAGTAAGAATACGAAACGGCTACCATCCTAACGGAGGGTAGCCGTTTTTTAGGCTATAATATTATTATTTACAACAAATAAACAAGGAGAGGATATAATTTGGCCTAAAGGATGCTATTCTTATAGCAATAAAAATTGATGACAAAAACCATGTTGTTTTAGTTATTGATGATATTACCGAAAGGGAACAAACCAGAAAAGAGCTAGAAAGAGCTCGGGAAAAGGCAGAGGCTGCTAATCATGCCAAGAGCGAGTTTTTAGCCAATATGAGCCATGAAATACGTACCCCCTTAAATGGAATGCTAGGTATGATAGATTTAACCTTGCTTTCTAGTTTAACAAAAGAACAAAAAGATAATCTCTATATAGCAAAGGACTGCGCATATACTTTACTTAACCTAATTAATGATATCTTAGATTTTTCTAAAATAGAAGCTAGAAAACTAACTTTGGAAAACATAAATTTTAACTTTAGGAGTTTTATATCTCAATCCATGAAATCCCATGCCTTAAGAATACAGGAAAAAGGATTAGATTTTCAATATGAGATTGATTCTAAAATATCCTATGGGGAATGTGATATTACAGTAGATGGGCTAGAGGCCTTAGAAGCATTTATGATTGCCCATGACGAAGGGGAACCTTATGATTTAATTTGTTTGGACATAATGATGCCTAATCTTGATGGAGAAAAGACACTTAAAGTAATACGGGATATCGAAAGACAAAAGGGAATCGAAGATTTCAACCGTGTAAAAGTTATCATGACCACTGCTTTAAATGATACAGATAGGGTTTTTAATGCTTTTGATACTGGATGCGAAGCCTATGCCTCAAAACCAATTAATACTGAAAAGTTAGTTGAAGTTATTAAAAAGTTGGGGCTAATTCAATAATAATCCCCTTAATACCATTTTTCAATCTTTCCTGCATGGACTTGTTCTTATTCACATAAAATATATAAAAAGAACAGGAGGGGGATTATGGGACTAGGGATATTTTTCATTATGATATTTTGTACTTTATTAATAATATGCCTTAATATAGTACAAATAAAAAGTCATCCAAATATCTGTATAAGGGTCATCTGTTGTATACTTTTTATATTTACGGGCCTTAGATATATTTCTTTAATTGTTTTTACTTTGGGGGCAAAAATTAGTGTTTTAAAGTTATTATCTTATTTTTACTTTGCTTCATCCATAGGTATTACCATTCCTTCGGCTTTGGCATTGTGGTATATTATACCACGATTTAGAGAAAGAATAAGATTATGGGTATTGTTTTTGTTATTATCTCCTTTTTTCTTTTTTTATTTGATTTTGATATATTTGCAGCCATTAAAGATAATAATAAAACCAGGATTCGGGTATAGGCTCATGATTTTGCAGCCTTGGTCTAACTATTTTAGTATCTTACAGGCTATTTTTATTATTTTAGTTTTCCTAGGATGTTTTTTAGGATTTAAGTGGTATCAATACAAATCTCCGAGAAGTCAGTATTTACTATTTGCACTAGGATATGGTTTAATGTTTATAGATGGGGTAAGTGTACTAATTAACAAAAATACACCCATAGAACCTTTTATCTTATCTGAGGCATTTGTAATGGTTGCAATACTATATGCTTTTTCCACAAAACCTATAAAAGAGAGGGTTAATACCGCCTAGTTACACAAATGCTATTTTAGATTACTTATCAAAGTATTAGAGGCTAAGGAGGAAAAGATGAAAGTAGTTACTTCACTAGATATTGGACAAGAAAATCTAAATTTCTTACGAAAAGAATATCCACATATCGAATTTTGTATTTACAATAAGATAGAAAAGGCAAGCAAGGATTTGAAAGATGCCGAGGTTTTTTTAACTTATGGTTTTGACACTACAGAGGAAATACTTAATACCATGCCTAATCTAAAATGGATTCAGTGTATGTCAACAGGAGTAGATGCCCTCCCCTTTAAAAAAATTAGTAAAAAAAATATACTTCTGACAAATGTGACAGGAATCCATGGTATACCCATAGCTGAATATGTAATGGCAATCATCTTAAGTCATCGTATAGAGATATTTCAATTTTATGAACAACAAAAAACCAAGGCTTGGAAAAGGAAAAATGATTTTAAGGAAATATATAATAAAACAATAACTATTGTCGGCACAGGTACCATTGGAAAAGAAATTGCAAGGAAGGCAAAAGCATTTGATATGAAAACCATAGGTGTGAATACTAGTGGAAAAGCTGTGGATTATTTTGATAAAACCTATTCAGCCTGTGAATTAAATAAGGCATTATCTAAAGGAAACTTCATAGTACAAACCGTCCCTCTAATAAAGGAAACTTATAAAATGATAGGTATGGAACAATTTAAAGCTATGGGAGAGGATGCTTATTTTATCAATATAGGTAGAGGTAAAACTGTAGATGAAAAAGCCCTAATCGAGGCACTGAAAAGCCATGTAATAAAAGGTGCTGCCATAGATGTATTTGAGATTGAGCCTTTACCAAAGGAAAGTCCCCTTTGGGCAATGGAAAATGCACTAATAACTCCTCATATTTCAGGGTTATCTAATATGTATATGAATAGAGCACTTCCCATATTTGAACACAATTTAAAGGTGTACCTAGGGGGTATTGGAGAATATATCAATAAGATTGATTTAAATAAAAAGTATTAATAATGACCACCAATATATGAGTGGTCATTATTAATACTTATCTAAAATCGGACGGTTTTATCCCAAGATATGATTTGATTTTTATTCTTTGCCTTAATGTATAGAATCAAACTTCTAAAATAAAGAAACACAAATAATTGGGAATAGGTAAAATAGGTGATAAAACTAATCAAGATATTTTTAGGGGATATAGTCCTTTCGGCAATCTGAGCCCCAAACAATTGTATTGCGTAAAATATATACGAAGTATACCAAATAAGAAGCAAGGGCAGGGATGCAGTAGAATTGCTATAACCTAAAAGCCCGGCAATAAACCAGCCATGGGAGAGAAGTAAAAACATTAAAAAGATAATATATACTAAAATCTGTTGTAGGGTATGAACCAGCATTTTACCTTTATAATAATCAAAGGAAGTAAACATTTTTTCTAATATATAAAGATTTCCTTGAAGCCAGCGAGTCCTTTGTTTTATAAAAATTCCCAGTTGTTCAGGCTCTTGTTCCCAAGTTACTGCTTCAGGAACAATGGGCAAAAGTTTTCCGATGCTTGTTATTCTTAAGGTTAATTCCGCATCCTCCGCTATGGCATACACATCGTATTTTCCAACTATATCCAAAACGGAACGCTTAACTAACATATTTGTTCCTGTTAAGGAACCAGTTTTAAATAGGAACCATCTTCCGCACTGCATCAATAATTGGAATACCTGAAATTCTAGGGAAATCATTCTAGTAAGGATGTTTTTATTTTCATTTATTGTTCTTACATAGCCAACAGCCCCAGCAGCTTCGGGGGTGCTTACAGCAGCATCCACTAGCAATTTTAAGGAGCCGGGTTCCGGTTGATTATCCCCGTCATACACTACAAAATATTCACCTTTAGAGATGCTTAATCCATAGTTTAGAACCCTGGATTTACCCTTTGGTTCCCCAGGAGGGACTTTAATATGATGAGCATTTTTATAGGCCTTATCGAATTCCTCTGCGATATCCCCGGTTTCATCCTGAGAATTATCATTTAAAACATAAATATTTAATTCTCCTGGGTAATCTAATTTTGTCATTGATTCTATGGTTTTTTTAATTACCTTGCCTTCATTATGGGCTGGTATTAAGACATCTACATTAGGATAACTATTTAATGTCTTAAAAGGCTTCTTTTTAAGTCGATAATACAAACCGAATATTGCAAGTAGGGAATAATAAACTACTATGATAGAGAAGATAAGGGAATTAATGAGCAAGATATATTTCATTATTTCACCTCCGTCTTTTCATTTGGGTTCAATTCTTCCTTAATTATATCAATTTTAATTTCGTCTAAATTAATGATTTCTCCAATCTTTGTAAGATACCTATTTAAGGCGGTATGGACCCCTGTTTCATCGGTATTTTGCAATAATACGACGAAGGAATTATCCTTCCACTCACCCACCAGGTCATATTCATTTCTAAAAATAGTTACGGCTAAATGTGTTAAGGTTTCAAAGATTGAATTCCTAATGGATTTATTGATTTTATTTAATGAAAAATAGACTAAATATCCTTTTTCATCCCGTCGAATCATAGCGTTTTTAATCATTTTGCTTCTTGTTTCAAATTCGTTTTTTGTTAATAATTTTGTAGAACCTACATATTGTTCAAGTTGGGAAATCTTTTCTTTTAGTAGAATACTTTCGTGTTCTAGTTTATGGGAGAGATAAACTAGAGCATAAAGAATAGCTCCATTAGAAACTAATATTATCTGATAAAAGATAATATGAAGCTGCTGGGAAAAATCCCATTTCTTAATAAACCCTAAAAATAGCAAGGCTATTCCAAGAGCTGAAATATATCCCACAAATAATATAAATCCCTTGTTCCTTGGCAAAAGGACAAATAATACTGCTAAAGCAATATATTGAAAAATAAAGTAAATCATATAATTTTTAGGTATAGAATATGTGATTGTAACTAATAAAAGTACAATCTGAATAATTTGAAGAAATATATAAGAAAATTTTCTAGTCATAAATTTCACCTCGCTGCCAATTGAAAGTAAAAGTTCAAGTAATATACATTACTATATAATAATAACTATGGAATTGCTACAGGAAAAAGCAGCCAACCCTTTATCGGGGAAGATTTTCACGGTCATCATCTTGCTGTAGATTTAATAATTAAGATTAAAAAAGTCAATAAATAAAGAAGAGTCATATCAAAAGACAGACTCTTCTCTATTTATATTTTGTCGTATTTTTTAATGAAACAAATTCCTAGGGCATCAGGGCCTGTATTTGTCCCTATGGTTGTACCTATTTCAAAGTAGGGAAGTTCTAATATGATACCAAATTCTTCTTCTAGCATTTCCTTCAAATTATGGGCCTCATCTATACAATCTCCATGAGCAATACAAAAGTCATAATTTGAAAAATCATCTTTTATGATTTCTTCTGCCATCTCAATAATCTTTTTTAAGGCTTTTTTTCTTCCACGTATTTTGCCATAGGGGTTTAACTCCCCATCTTTTACCACGATGAGGGGCTTGAAATTTAAGACACCTCCTATTAATGCTCCTACCTTTCCTATGCGTCCTCCCTTTTCAAGATATTCTAAGGTATCAACAAAAAAAGTGATTCTAGCAGTTTCTTTGAGGATTTCTATTTTCTCTATGGTATCTTCCATAGTATAACCATCCTTTTGCATTTTTGCTGCCTGCAGTACAACAAGACCTTGGCCAGCTGTAGCCTGGATGGAATTAATTACCTCAATTTTGGCATCGGGGAACTCCTCAAGAAGAATATTTTTTGCGTTGATTGCCGCTTGATATGACCCACTAAATTTTGAGGTTAGGCAAAAACATATGACTCCTTTATTTTCCTTTATATATGATGTAAAGGTTTTCATATAATCATCCACAGAAGGAAGGGAAGTTTTTGGAAAAACATTTTGATTTCGCAATGTATGATAAAAGTCCTTAAAAGTTAATTCAACCCTTTCTTTGTAGTATGCATTTTGATCGAAGGATGTATAAAAAGGAATTAATTCAATATTGTATTCATTAATCAAAGAATCTGGCAAATCACAGGAACTGTCAGATATAATTGCAAAACTAGACATTAAAAGTCCTCCTATCATCTTCTAATATGTATCTTATATTATTGTAGTATGTTGGATTATTTATGTCAATTACAGTTATGATTCCTTGTCCATTTCTTTAAAGTATAAATTGGAAAGATTCTTCACTATATGCAATAAAAACAAGGAATATATGGCTGTGGTTATGAATATACTTCTTGTGAATAAACATGATTGGAGAATAAATATATGTTATCCCCCAGCTTGCAGGATTACTTAGAAGAAATGTATAGATTATCAACAAATCAAGATGAAATTCGTGTATCTGATGTCGCTCAGGTATTAGAGGTATCCCTTCCATCTGTCGTAAAAGCCTTACATAAATTAAAAAGTAGGGGATACGTTATTTATCAACCGTATGAAACAATTAAATTAACCGATAAGGGTATTGCCGAAGGAACATTTCTAGTCCAAAGAAATCAACTTTTAAAGGAATTCTTATTGGTCTTAAGGACTGCTTCCGATATTGATAGAGAGGCTGAGGCCATGGAGCATTATTTATCTCTTTCAACCATACAGTCTATAGAAAAATTTGTTCATTTTATGAAGGAGAATCCGAATATACAAAGAGAATACGATGAGTTTTATAAAAAAGATAATGTGCATTATTTATTTAACACAGACTAGGATAATAAAAGAGGTCGGCCTTTCTGCCGACCCATATTATATTAGATTAAAAATATAAGCTATTTTGGTGGTGATAAAACATATTAAAATAGCAATTATAGTGGGAATCACAAAGGAAGCCAAGGTCCATTTTATACTTTGGGTTTCTTTTTTTATAGTCCAAAGAGTTGTGCCACAAGGAAAATGAAGAAGGGAAAATAGCATTACATTTAAACATGTAAGGATGGTCCAGCCATTAGAAATAAAAAGATTTCTCATTTCTACAATAGAATCTATCTCAATCATAGCATCAGTTGATAGGTAACCCATAAAAATAATAGGCAGCACAATTTCATTAGCAGGTAAACCTAAGATAAAGGCTAAGAGAATAATCCCATCAAGCCCTATAGCTAATCCAAAAGGATTAAGAAAGTCAGCTACATAGGTTAATATACTTGTATCTCCTATCATAATATTAGCAACCAACCAAGTGATAACACCGGCAGGAAGGGCAATAGCTACGGCACGACCCAAAACAAATATAGTTCTATCAAATATAGACCTTATAATAACCTTACCAATTTTAGGTTTTCTATAAGGGGGAAGTTCAAGATTGAAGGTAGAAGGTGTTCCTTTTAATACCGTCTTAGATAATAAAAAGGATACAATAAATGTAATACCTATTCCAACAAGCACAAGCCCTATAACCATGCCGGAGGCAAGGAAAGAACTTAAAGAGGAATTAGCTGCAGCCCCCATAAATATCATTGATAGGGCTATTAAAGTAGGAAATCTTCCATTACAAGGAACAAAATTATTGGTTAGAATCGCAATAAGCCTTTCTCTGGGGGAATCAATGATGCGACAGGCGACAACCCCTGCTGCATTGCATCCGAATCCCATAGACATGGTTAAAGCTTGTTTTCCATGGGTCCCAGCTTTTTTGAATAATCTATCCAAATTAAACGCCACCCTTGGCAGATAGCCTAGGTCTTCTAGAAGGGTAAAGCAAGGGAAGAATATAGCCATAGGAGGAAGCATAACAGATATAACCCATGCCCCAGTACGATACATTCCAAGAATTAAGATTCCATGAAGCCAATCGGGAGCCTTAAAGTATAGGAATACTTCCGTTAATCTATCTTCTACCCAAAATAGAGCATTAGCTAGCATTGTGGAGGGGACATTAGCCCCTACAATAGTAATCCAAAAGATAATAGTAAGGATGAGAAGCATAATAGGAAAACCAGCCCATCTAGAGGTAAGGAGTGAATCTAATTTTTCATCCCAGTTTTTAGTCTTTTCTTTAGGTTTGATTACAACTTTTTCTGATATTTCCTTTGCACGGTTATAAAGGGTGGTAACCATATAATCTCTAAAAATATCCGAAGTAGTCGCGGAGTTCTTACTGGGCATGGTAGCATCCTCCTTTGCGGCTGCCATAATTGTATATTTTATCCAAGATGCCTTTATCTCCATCCAGCATTCTAAGTGCTACCCACCTGGGATTAAAATCATTTTGAACCAAGGGCTCTATAGTAGGCAAAATTTTTTCCAGTTCTTCCTCTATTTCTATGGAATAAGTGATATGTTTTGGGTTTGGAATAATTTTATTGGCACATACCCCGTAAACTGCATTCATTAATTCTTCTAAGCCCTTTTTATCTCTAGCAATAGTCCCTACTACAGGAATTCCCAATTCTTTAGAAAGGGCATTTAAATCGATTTTAATTTGCTTCTTTTTTGCCTCATCCAAAAGATTTACACATAATACTACATTATTTGTAATTTCTATCACTTGGAGAACGAGATTGAGATTTCTTTCTAAGCAAGTAGCATCTACAACTACAATCGTAGCATCGGGTTTTCCAAAACATATAAAATCCCTTGCTATTTCTTCTTCAACCGAATTTGCAAGTAGAGAATAAGTTCCCGGCAAATCAACCAATATAAATTCTTTATCCTTCCTTTTGAAGGTACCTTTGGCATTGGTAACGGTTTTGCCAGGCCAATTTCCAGTATGCTGTTTTAAACCTGTTAGCTCATTGAATATGGTACTTTTTCCTGTATTGGGGTTGCCGGCTAGGGCAACTACCATTTGCTTATTGGATGCCTTTTCTATATTGTATAGGTCAATCAGGGCTTTTCTTTTACAAGATTTGCAGGTTAATCCCATAGCAATCCTCCTTAATTAAACAACTTTTACTAAGATTTTTGATGCCTCTTCTTTTCTTAGGGCAATTATGGTGTCACGAACCATATAAGCTGTAGGATCCCCTAGGGGGCTGCGACGCATGACTTTTACTTCTGTATCTTTGATAAAACCTAAATCAAGCATTCTTCTTCTTTGAGTTCCTGTTGCCTTTAAGTCTTGGATAATACATACTTGATTGATTTTTACTTTATTTAGGGGAATATAAATGGCTTTCATAGTATAACTCTCCTTTACGCAATGTTAGACGCGGCAAAGATATTTATTTAGTACAATAGTATACTATGCATAATGTAAAAACATGGAAACTTGTCATTCCATGTTTTTGGTTTTTTGCTATATATTATATTTTTTACTTTTAAGGAGCACCTTAAATCTTTTGCAGGAACAGGGGGCTAAATAAAACCCTTGAGCTTTTGTACATAGATTACTATTGAATATTGAAGTGTTATTTTGAAGCCTAGCCCCTTCCTTACTAACCTCCAAATGTGAGGTACTAGCCAAACCTAGAAGTTCTTTGAAAAAATAAAGTTGTTCCTTCGTTTCTATGCCTTCAGGTATTACGCTAAGATTAAGGGTGTTGGCCATTTTCTAATGCAAATTCCGTGAAGGATGTGATATTGGCTGGAGAAGTGTAAAATTGATAGTTATTAGAACCAAAACTTTTAGCGTTATACATAGCTATATCCGCAGCCCTTAGAAGAGATTCAGAATCATTTCCATCATAGGGGCTAATGCTTATTCCGATACTAATTGTCATAAATACCTTTCTTCCCTGAATGAAAAAGGGCCTCTCAAATTGCTCTTTGACTTTTTCAGCTGTTCTAATAATATTTTCAATATGATAGACTTCAGGTAAGAGTATAGTGAATTCATCTCCGCCAAATCTAGCTAGTGTATAGTTATTATTAGGGACTTTTTTAAGCCTATTACTTACGGACTGAAGAAGCAAATCTCCTGCAGAATGCCCGAATATATCATTTACATGTTTAAATTTATCTAAATCTAGAAACATAATAGCAAGCATATGGATAGAATCATCGGAGTTTTCAATGGCGGCTTTTAAAGCCTCTGTGAAGTACTTTCTATTAGGCAGCTCGGTGAGAAGATCATGGTAAGCTAGATATCGAAAATCTTCCTCTGTTTTTTTCCTTTCTGTAATATCAATGACATAGGAGGCCTTTTTTGGGGAATTGTCCTTATCTATGAAATATATCGAAGTTACCATAACTGAAAACTGAATCCCATTTTTGTTTACAACTTTGAATTCTTTTGTAGTCGTAGAAGGATTCCTCATAAATTCTTGATGTTGGATAATAAGGTCATTTTTAATCTCGGGGGGAATAATAATTGAAAAATGATTCTTTAGGAGTTCTTTTTCCGTATATCCATATAACTTACAATAAAATTCATTAACATATTCAAATACTCCCTGCTCATCTACGATACATAGTCCTATGGGTGCTAAATCACAGATGATTTCAAGTTTATCATATTTTCTTTTTAACAATTGAAAAGGGGTTTTGATCTTTTTATGGTTTTTAATTAAATTTTGTTTGATCCTATTGGGTTTTCTCATTATAGCACCTCCCTATGTAAGTGAAAATAAAATAGATGTCCTATGTAATTTAATATATGCAAAGAAGTTGAAAAATGATAATGATTTGTAGAAAAATGAAGAAAAAGCATGGTTGTTTTTATTAGAAAAATATTCTATGAAAAATCAAATTTCTTATTGACTTTCAAAAATATCCATGCTATAGTAATTAACAATTCAAATTATTAAAAACTATGAAGAGGAATAGTAGATTTTTAGAGGATTATAGAGAACTGTTGGATGGTGTGAAACAGTATCTGAAAAAAATTGAACTCGCCTTGGAGTTGCTCACTGAAAATTAGTAGGATGGGACGGCAATCAACCGTTAACATGATGGGATATCAGCAGTACCTAAATATATCTAGCTCGTATCTTCTAAAGCTTTTTGTAAAGAGTGGATAACGAATTCTTTCGTCTCTTTTAGGGATGGAAGATTTTTTATTTGGGATATATTTATACTTACTGTTAGTATCTTTTAAGTTGTATTCTACCTTGTAGAATGAAAAAGAGTGGTACCGCGGAAGAAGGTCTTTCGTCTCTAGTATTAGGGATGATAGGCCTTTAATTTTGTCTAAAATAATTTATAGGAGGAATAAGTATGAATTATCAAAAGTATAAACCATACCCAACAATTAAACTAGAAAACAGGAAATGGCCTAGTAAAACAATTACCAAGGCACCAATTTGGTGTAGTGTAGACCTTCGAGACGGAAATCAGGCATTGGAGATTCCTATGAATTTAGACCAAAAGGTTAAATTCTTTCAGTTCCTTGTTAATATGGGCTTTAAGGAAATTGAAGTAGGATTTCCTGCCGCCTCGGAAACAGAATTTATTTTTTTAAGAAAGTTAATCGAAGAGGATTTAATTCCCGAAGATGTAACCGTACAAGTATTAACTCAGGCTAGGGAACATATCATAAGAAGGACCTTTGAGGCATTAGAAGGGGTCAAAAAAGCTGTTGTACATTTATATAACTCCACATCGATTCTTCAAAGAAAAGTTGTGTTTAAAAAGAATAAGGAAGAAATAAAAGCCTTAGCAGTAGAAGGTGCTAAAATAGTAAAGCAATTTGCTGATGAAAGACCAAAAGGCAGTATCATATATGAATATTCTCCGGAAAGCTTCACGGGGACAGAACTTGACTATGCTATAGAAATTTGCGAGGCAGTCTTAGATGTATGGCAGCCAACTCCCGATAATAGAGCAATTATTAATTTGCCTTCTACAGTAGAAATGTCAACCCCTAATGTGTACGCTGATCAAATCGAATATTTTGGAGATAAGATTAAAAATAGGGATTCCATTATTATAAGTGTTCATGCTCACAATGACAGAGGGTGTGCTGTTGCTGCCAGTGAACTTGCAATCTTAGCTGGAGCTGATAGGGTAGAAGGCACATTATTTGGCAATGGAGAAAGAACAGGAAATGCCGATATCATTACCATAGGAATGAATCTATTCTCCCAGGGTATTGACCCTGAATTGGATTTTAGCAACGCCGATGCTATCGTAGATATTTTTAGGGAATCGACCAGGATGGAAGTCTCCCTAAGACACCCCTATGTAGGAGACTTGGTATACACCGCCTTTTCAGGATCCCATCAAGATGCTATCAAAAAAGGAATGGATAGATACAAAAAGGAAAATCCAAGATATTGGGAGGTGCCTTATCTTCCCATTGATCCTATGGACATCGGGAAAAATTATGATCCCATTATCCGTATCAACAGCCAATCAGGAAAAGGGGGCGTAAGCTATATCCTAGAAAATGACTTTGGATTCCGTTTGCCAAAAAAGATGCAGCAGGATTTTAGCATAATAATAACCAACGAATCCGATAAAAAACAAGAGGAATTATCTTCACAGAGGATTTATGAATTATTTGTGCAGGAATATATGAATATTAACAAGCCATTTTCTTTAAAAAATTATCATGTTCATACAGAAGATGATAAGGTTGTAGTTTCCGCAATAATTAAGAATAATGAAATGGAAGAACAAATCAGCGGAAGGGGTAATGGGCCTATCGATGCCCTATGTAATGCCATTAGAAAATATGCTCCAGTAAGCTTCAAAGTAGTATCCTACGATGAACACTCCCTAGACCAAGGTTCTGATTCACGAGCCGTTGCCTATATACAAATAAAAGATGAAAATGGAAAAAGCTATTATGGGGCAGGGATTGATAGTAACATCAGTACGTCCTCCATGAAAGCCTATATCAGTGCATTTAATAAAATGATATAATAGGGTGCGTATTTGTCCATATATCCACATTTGAATCAAATTTATAAGTTTAACAATTTCTGGGGATTAATCTGAAAAGGAAATTAAATCAATAAAATAACTTGTTTTCTTTTCGGTATCCGATAAAATAATTGATGATATATCATAAGACAAGGAATGATAAAATGTATAAACTCAAAACTTCTATACTATTTATAGTAATTTTTGTTCTTGCTACTGGTTGTTTGGCTAAAAAGCAAGAAGATTATAACAAGGATTCTAAATTAGATTCACCTAAACAAAAAATTCCTATAAAAGAACAAATACAAGGGGATAATGATACACCAGACCAGAAAGAGATAAATCTGATAGAGAAACAGATTTCTAGGATGACTCTTGATGAGAAAATCGGTCAGCTGGTGATAGTTGGCTTCGAAGGATATATGCCAGATGAAAATATAAGGGATATAATAGAAAACTATCATGTAGGAGGAGTAATTTTGTTTGGCAGAAATGTAGAAAATTCAACCCAGCTTCTTGGATTAACGAATGCTCTTAAGGGGTTAAATTCTGACAATAAGATTCCTCTGTTTATTTCTGTTGATGAAGAGGGTGGGATGGTTAGCAGGATGCCAAATGAGTTGCTAGATATTCCAGACAGTAGAACCATAGGGAAGAAAAATGATAAAAATCTTTCTCATAATATAGGTAGAATAATTGCCAAAGAAATAAAATCTTTTGGTTTTAATATGAATTTTGCTCCTGTATTAGATGTTGACAGTAATAAAGACAATCCTGTTATCGGGGAACGCTCTTTTAGTTCTGATGTGAAAATAGTAAGCGAGCTTGGAATAGAGGCAATGAAAGGTATGAAGGATGGGGGAGCTATTCCTATTGTAAAGCATTTCCCAGGGCATGGCGATACCTCTATAGATTCTCATGTAGGTTTACCTGTTGTGAATAAGGATCTAGACAGCTTAAAAGAATTGGAACTAGCACCATTTATGGTGGCTATAGATAATGGCGCAGAGGGTATAATGATTGCTCATATTCTTTTTAACCAGATAGATGCCGAAAATCCTGCCTCATTATCCAATACAATTATTACTGATATTCTTAGGAAAGAATTAAATTATAAAGGAATTGTTATTACAGATGATTTAACTATGGGGGCAATTATTGAAAGTTATGGCATTGGAGATGCCGCAGTAAAATCTATAAATGCAGGAAGTGATATTATTTTAGTTTGCCATGGGTATGAAAATGAGATAGAAGTATTAAATAGACTAAAAAGTGCAGTGGAAAACGGAATATTATCAAAAGAAAGAATAGATGAAAGTGTATACAGGATATTGTCTTTAAAAGAAGAGTATGTCATAAAAGATGAGATGATAGAATCTATTGACATTAATAAGATAAATAGCGAAATTGACAAAATCATTAATTAAGGGCGCCTATGGCGCCCTTAATTAATATTTACATTGTTCTTCCAGGTGTAAGTGCATTTATAACTCCTATAATCAGTGCCCCAATAACCGCACCCCAGAAGGATACATTAAAACCAGCTACTATAAATTGAGTAAAGTAAATAATAGCTACAGCTACAATAAAACCAACAATACCTCTTCCAAAGGGAGAAGCATCAATACCAGTTAACTTTTCAATCAAATAATCCGCCAAAACAATAACGATAGTGGCAACGATAAGTGCCCAAATACCATTGATGTTAAAACCAGGGGTTAAAAAAGCAGTTACAGCTAAAACAATTGCTGTTCCGATTAATCTCATTATTACATGTCCAAATCCTGAGTTGCCTTCATTGTCATTTCTATTGCCCATAGTTTGATCAGCCATCTTAATACCTCCAATTTATTAATAAAATCTAAAACAAACTTATTAAATAATAAATGTATAGCATAACTATTAAGTTTATTATTTAGGTTTTCCATTTTAGCTATTATAATTCAAGAATTTATATGGAATATTATTACAACGCTAGAAGTCTTTAGGCAAAGCAATGTTTTTATTTATTAAATCGATATTATTTTTAAAAATTTGATAGCTTTATTTTCCATGGATTAATACTTACAGAACGATAATACTATAATCGTCGGGAGGTAAACTATATGAATAATATAAAATTAGCGCCCTATGAAGCTATCGAAGTTCGTGAATTCATATATAGTACATCAAAAAACAGAGTATGTATCATGAAAGATGATATACTCTGTTTTTTCTTGGGTTCATTTCATTACAATTGTTTTTTAAAAGAAAGGAAATTCGAAATCAAAATAAATATGATGAATTTTAACAAAATATGAATACGGTCACAGTTTTACTTTGGTGTATACAGTATTATTTAGATATAAAAGAAAATTACATCATAAATAAATGGAGGTATATACATGGGAAAAGTAAAATTAGCTGAAAATATATTTTGGGTAGGGAAAGTAGATGATAGAAAGGTACCTTTTCACAGGCTTATTTTAGAAAGAGGCACCACATACAATAGTTATCTTTTAGAAACCAAAAAACCAACCATTATCGATACAGTAGACATTGCTTTTGCAAAAGAATATGTGGATAATTTAAGTGAAATGATAAATCTAGAAAAAATAGAATACATTATTATTAACCATGTGGAACCAGATCATGCAGGGGCACTGCCCGCGCTGGCTGCAAGAGCAAAAAATGCTAAGATTGTAACAACAAAATTGGGTTGTGAATTCTTAAAGAATATGTTTAAGCTTCATAACCGCGAATTCATCATCATAAAAGATAAAGGTACATTAGACATAGGAGGAAAGACCCTACAATTCTTTGAAACTCCTTATCTTCATACAGAGGAAACAATGATAACTTATGAAATCGAAGATAAGATTTTATTCCCCTGTGATATTTTTAGCACCCATATAGCAAATGATGAGCTATTTAATGATTTGGCAAAGGGTGAATATATCGAAGATTTCAAGGTCTATTATAAGCTTATTATGGCACCCCATAGACCCTATGTGCGTCAGATGCTTGATAAAATAAGGAATTTAGATATTAATATCATTGCCCCATCCCATGGCTATATCTTAAGAAAAGATACCAAGGATTTTATAAAAATATATGATGAAATGAGTACCCTAGAAGATTCTACAAAAGGTAAAAAAGTAACCATCCTATTCTCCACTATGACAGGAAACACAAGTAAAGTGGCAGGGGAACTGGTAGAAGGCCTTAAAACTTCAGGTGTGGAAACCTTCGTATTTAATTTAAAAAATGCAAATTTAGATGAAATCATAAGTAGAATTAAGGATTCAGATGGAATTTTAATAGGAAGTTCAACAAAATATGCCGATATGGTGGGCAATGTTGAAGAACTCCTTAAAGAGTTAAAAAATATTGATAACAATGGGAAATGTGCTGCAGCCTTTGGTTCCTATGGATGGAGTGGAGAAGGGATTACCCATGTGGAGGACTATTTAAATGATGCTGGATTTACTGTAATCAATCAAAGATACCTTATAATAAATAGGGGGGTAGATACCCCAGTATTTCCCTTAAGAGTAAAGTTCTCTAGTAGAGAAGGTTTAGAAACTGCAAGGGAAGCAGGTAAGATATTTGGAGAGCAAATTTTGACACATTAAAGTAGAAGCACTTCTGATTATCATTTAAAGATAATCGGAAGTGCTTTTTAATAGGATTACTTAATTATATAATAAATTTATATACTAACAGCTTACTATCAATCCTTGATTTATGTTAAAATAAGCTAAAGACATTTTCAAAGGATGAATCAAATGGGAAAAATATTAGTGATTGCGGAAAAACCTTCTGTAGGGAGAGATATAGCCAAGGTCCTCGGCTGCAAGGGGAAGGGAGATGGCTGTATTATAGGAAATAGCTATATTGTTACTTGGGCTATAGGGCATCTAATCACTTTATTAGAGCCTGAGGAGTACGATATTAAATATAAAAGATGGGCTTATGAGACTTTGCCGATTATTCCTAAGGAAATGAAGATTAAGCCCATAAGGCAAACAAAAAAACAGTTTGATATTGTTAAAAAGCTTATGAATGCTAAAGAGATAGATTCTCTTATTTGTGCTACAGATAGTGGACGGGAAGGAGAACTTATTTTTAGGTATATATATGAAGCAGCAAAATGTAAAAAGTCTTTTAAAAGACTTTGGATTTCCAGTATGACGGATGCAGCTATCAAAAAAGGCTTTGAAACCCTAAAGTCTGGGCAGGAATACGATGCCCTATATTATTCAGCTAGATGCCGTTCTGAGGCTGATTGGTTAGTGGGAATGAATGCTTCTAGGGCATTTACCATTAGATATCATGTTCTTTTGCCTATTGGAAGGGTGCAGACCCCGACGCTTAGTATTTTGGTGCAAAGGCAAAAAGAAATTAATGAATTTATTCCTAGGGACTATTGGGAAGTTAAAGCGGACTTTCATGGGTTTAGTGGAACTTGGACAGATATTAAGTCAAATGAAACAAAGATTTACAAAGAAGAAAAGGCTAATAGTATTGTAGAAAAGGTGCTTGGCAAAGAGGGTATCGTGGAAGAAATAACGGAAGATGAAAAAAGACAAGCCCCTCCACTTCTGTATGATTTAACAGAACTACAAAGGGATGGAAATAAAAATTTTGGATTTTCCGCTAGCAAAACCCTATCCATTGCCCAAGATTTATATGAAAAGAAAAAGATGATTACCTACCCAAGGACTGACAGCCGCTATGTAAGTACCGATATGGTTCCGGTACTTACCAGTACCCTTGAAAAGCTTAACATACCGACTTATAGTAGATTTATTAAACCTATTTTAGAAAAAGGCAATTTTCCTATAACAAAAAGGATAGTAGATGATAGTAAGGTAACAGACCACCATGCAATTATCCCCACAGATTCCTACCCAAAGTTGGAGAGCTTATCGGAGGATGAGAAAAAGATTTATAAGCTTATTGTAAAGAGATTCTTTGCAGTATTTTATCCGGCTTATGAATATACCATAACAAAGATTCTTACCGAGGTAGAAAATGAGTTTTTTATTACTAAAGGAAAAACCATCAAGAGTTTAGGTTGGATGTTATTTTACCGAGGCGATACCAAAAAGGACGAAAAAGAACAAGAGCTTCCAATCCTAAAAAAAGGGGATATTGTTACCGTAAAGGATGCGGTGGCGGAAAAGAAAAAAACTACTCCACCCAAGCCCTACACAGAAGCTACACTCTTATCGGCCATGGAGAATGCAGGAAGATTTGTTGAGGATGAGGATTTGAAAGAGCAACTTAAGGATAGTGGCCTGGGGACTCCTGCCACTAGAGCGTCTATTATAGAAAGATTAATACAGGTAGGATATATAGAAAGAAAGGGGAAAGCCTTGTATCCCACGGAAAAAGGAATGAAGTTAATAGAGGTTGTCCCAAAGGAATTAAAATCTCCGGAAACCACGGGAAAGTGGGAAAAAGGCCTTTTGTCCATATCAAAAAACAAGATGGAACCAAAAAGGTTTATGGAAAGCATTGTAAGGTATGTTTATTATATCGTTAATAAAGCAGAGAAATCAGAAACTGATATTACATTCCCCAAAGAAAATACAAATAAATTAACTAAAAGAATAAAAGGACTTGGAAAATGTCCGTTATGTAAAAAGGGGACAATTGGGGAAAATAGCAAAGCTTTTTTTTGTAGTCAATGGAAATCAGGATGTAAGTTTACCCTTTGGAAAGATAGCATAAAGCAGTATGGGCAGACCATAACTCCAGAAATTGTTAGTGAATTACTAAAAAATAATATAATAAAGGCCATGGATATGGTACTACCCCAAACCCATGAAAGATGTAGGGCGGATTTGCAATTCAAACAGAATGGGAATGGAACTGTAGAATTTATTAATCTCCAGAGAATAAATAACGAAAAAATCCAATAAACAAATTGTGTTTTTATCAGATTTTAAATAATGTTATAATAAAAAAGTATTAAATTTAAATGACGATTTATGGAGGTAAACTTATGGGAAGAGGATTATTTGATTTAGACGGGCCTTTTAATCGATTTGGAACCTTTGTTTTTGATATTATATTTTTAAATATGCTTTGGATTATTTTTAGTATTCCTTTTGTTACTATAGGAGCATCTACAACAGCTATGTTTTATGTAACCGGCAAAAAAATTAGAAAGGAAGAGGGATACATATTCAGGGATTTTTGGAAGAGCTTTAAAATGAATTTTAAACAATCTTCAGTTGTTTGGCTTCTGATGGTCGTTGTTATTGTTATAGCCCAGTTTAATTTAACGAACATAGGGATATTCGGAAAATTAGGAAGTGCCATTGCCGTTTTCCAATTTGCTGTCTTACTACAAATGATTATTGTAGGAATATACATCTTTCCTTTATTATCTAGGTTATATCTTAGCCTGTTTAATGCCTTTAAGATTGCATTTATAATGGGCAATAAACATCTTCTTACGACTATTATATCTGTTATACTATTGGCAACCTTATTTCTTGTCATATTCATACTACCTCCAATATTATTTGTAGGGGTGAGTTTTTATGCCCTTATGGTTTCTTTTTTTATGGAAAAGGTTCTTGTAAAATATTTACCCGAACAAAAGGGAGAGACAAGGCAACAGGAATAATTTCTATATAGGGAAATATATTATAGTGTAATCTATTTTATAAAGGATAGAGAAAATGAAAAATATAACCTATAAGAAGTATTTCATGTTTCTTTTAATTGTTTTACTTATTTTCATATTTTATAGAGAATATAGAGGATATAGGGAATATGAAAGTATTAATGTTATTAGTAATGAGGGAAGTTGGAACCGTGAAATCCCCTTTATCGTGTACCAAAATAATAAATATTTAAAGGCTTTTAGTTCTTTTTCTGAGGCATCAAACTACGCAGGAAAAAATGAAAGTGCTTATATATATTATTATGATGGCAAAACTAAAAAGCAAATATGGAGCAATGCAGCTAAAATAAAGGAATCTACGGTTTTAAATGTGCCTATGGTTTCCCAGATGCCAGAATTAGCAAGGGGCTGTGAGGTTACAAGTCTTGCTATGATGCTTCAATTTGCCGGAATTAAAATAGATAAGATGACTTTAGCTAAGGAGATTAAGAAGGATAATACCCCCTACGAAAAAAAGAATGGTAAAATATACTATGGCCATCCTAATGTAGGATTTGTGGGAGATATATATACTTTCGAAAACAAGGGATATGGTGTATACCATAAGCCCATTAAGGTATTGGCAGAGGAATATTTGCCTGGACAGATTATAGATTTAACAGGTTGTAACTGGAAGGATTTATTGTATTTTGTTAGCCAGGAAACCCCGGTTTGGGTGATTTCCAATGGCAGCTTTAAAGAGTTAGGTGCGGATTATTTTCAAGAATGGAATACCCCCCAAGGGATTATACATATTACTATGAAAGAGCATTCTGTACTTATTACAGGGTACGATAAGGATTATGTATATATCAATAATCCATTAAAAGATAAACCTAATCAGAAGGTTCCTATGAAAGATTTTTATGCTTCTTGGAAGCAGATGGGGAAACAAGCAGTAACATATATTAAATGAAAATGTATAGAGTAAATAAGAAGAGCCGATTTTATCGGCTTTTTTGTATGTAAGAAAGGTTTAATCTATAAAGTTTTAGCTTTTAGAAAAAACAATGGAAATAAATACAAGCATTTGGTATAATATACATATAATGGAAAACACAAAGGAGGATTTATATGAAACTGGATGGGAAGGTACTTGTAGCACAAGGAGGGGGACCAACGGCAGTCATCAATCAATCCCTCGTAGGAGTTGTCTTAGAGTCTAGAAAGTTTACTCAAGTTACAAAGGTGTATGGAGCAGTAAATGGGGTTAGCGGGATAATAAATGAAGACTTCGTTGATTTAACCCAAGAAACTACCAATAATTTAGAACAAGTAGCTAGGACTCCTTCATCAGCATTACTTTCCACAAGAGATAAACCAGATGCAAAATACTGTAAGGAGATATTTAATGTGCTAAAGGCCCATGATGTAAGGTATTTTTTCTATATAGGGGGCAATGACTCTGCAGATACAGTGCGTATAGTTAATGAAAATGCAAAGAAATCTGACTATGAGTTTAGGGCTATCCATATCCCCAAGACTATTGACAATGATCTAGTTCTAAATGATCATACCCCGGGATACGGTTCTGCTGCTAGATTTGTTGCCCAATCGTTTATAGGAGCTAATTTAGATAATAGGGCTCTGCCCGGGATATACATAGGAGTGGTGATGGGAAGACATGCAGGATTTTTAGCAGCTGCCTCATGTTTAGCCCAAAAGTATCCAGATGACGGGCCACATCTTATATATCTGCCGGAAAGGGCATTCAATATTGATAGCTTCCTTAAGGATGTAAAGAAGGTATATGATAAATATGGCAGGTGCGTAATTGCTGTTTCAGAGGGAATTCAAGATGAAAGTGGAATCCCGATTATTACAAAATTAATGGAAAATGTTGAAAAAGATGCCCATGGTAATGTTCAGCTTTCAGGCACAGGGGCCCTGGGAGATTTACTGGCAAGACATATTAAGGAAAAACTAAATATATCAAGGGTACGCTCAGATACTTTAGGATATTTACAGCGCTCATTTATGGGCTGCGTTTCCGATGTAGACCAATATGAAGCTAGGGAGGTGGGAGAAAAGGCAGCTCAGTTTGCTATATGGTATAATATTGATGGTTCCATAACAATACAAAGAACAGGTTTTTATTCTGTTAATTACGAACTAAAAAAATTAGAAGATATAGCGGGCAAAACAAAGGTTATGGCCGATAACTTTATTAATAAGGCAGGAAACAACATAACTGATGATTTTAAATATTATGTTCGCCCCCTTGTCGGCTCCGGACTTCCCGTAGCCCATAGAATAAGAGCACCAAAGACACCTAAAATTCTAAATAATAGAGAAAGCATATGTGGTTAAGATTTTTATATATTTTAAATCCGTGATAAATATCACGGATTTATTTTTTGCTTTGTGTTATTATATTCTTAGAAATCATACTAACTTTATATGAATAGTTTATAATTAAATTAAAATAGAGGAGGAATTTTAATGTTTTGTTATCAATGTCAAGAGGCATCAAAGGGAATTGGTTGTACTGTAAGGGGTGTGTGTGGAAAGACGGGAGACGTTGCAAATCTGCAAGACTTATTAATCTACGCCCTAAAAGGAATCTCCATGTATACAACAGAGGGTAGAAAAGTAGGAGTAGAATGCAAAGAAGCAGATAAATTTATTATGGAAAATTTATTTGCAACCATCACAAATGCTAATTTCGATAGAAATGACTTTATTAAGAGAATTACAAGAGCATTAGAAATTCGTGATGAAGTTAAAAATAAAGTAGTAAATGCAGGGGGTAATGTGACTCTTGACCATGATGCGGCTAACTTTACATTAAGCGAAGCAGAATATGATAAAAAAGCAGAAGTTGTGGGGATTTTAGCTACAGAAAATGAAGATATCCGTTCTCTAAGGGAATTAATAACCTATGGGTTAAAGGGAATGGCAGCTTATGGCAAACATGCCCTAAATCTAAACTATGAAAATAATGAAATTCATGCTTTCTTACAAAGGGCTTTGGCAGCCACTCTAGATGATACCTTGTCAGCTGATGATTTGGTTGCTCTCACATTAGAAACAGGAAAAGTAGGGGTGGATGTAATGGCACTTCTTGATGAGGCAAATACATCAACATATGGACATCCTGAAATTACAAAGGTAAATATAGGAGTTAGAAATAATCCTGCTATCTTAATCAGTGGTCATGACTTAAAAGATATGGAAGAACTTCTAAAACAAACAGAAGGTACAGGGGTTGACGTATATACCCATAGTGAAATGCTTCCGGCTAACTACTACCCAGCATTCAAAAAGTATTTACATTTTGTAGGAAACTATGGAAATGCTTGGTGGAAACAAGATAGAGAATTCGAACAATTTAATGGACCAATCCTTATGACTACAAACTGCCTTGTACCACCAAAAGACTCTTATAGGGACAGGGTATATACAACAGGTTCTGTAGGATTTGAAGGACTTAAACATATCGAAGATGCTAAAGATGGAAAAAAGGATTTCACAGAAATCATTGAACATGCTAAGAAATGTGCATCCCCAATAGAAATTGAAAGAGGAGAGATTGTAGGAGGATTTGCTCATAACACAGTTTTATCCCTCGCAGATAAAGTAGTAGATGCAGTTAAGTCAGGAGCTATCAAACGTTTCTTTGTAATGGCAGGTTGTGACGGAAGGATGAAGAGTAGAGACTACTATACAGAATTTGCAAAAGCTATTCCTGAAGATACTGTTATCCTGACAGCGGGATGTGCAAAATATAAATACAACAAATTAGAATTAGGAGATATCGGAGGAATTCCAAGGATACTTGACGCAGGGCAATGTAATGACTCATATTCTCTTGCAGTTATTGCTCTTAAATTAAAAGAAGTATTTGAACTAAATGATATCAATGAATTACCTATTTCCTATAATATTGCATGGTATGAACAAAAAGCAGTTATTGTACTTCTTGCCCCATTATATCTAGGGGTTAAGAATATCCACTTAGGACCAACCCTACCGGCATTCCTTTCACCAAATGTTGTTAAAGTACTAGTAGAGAACTTTGGAATTGGCGGAATCACCAATGTAGAAGATGATTTAGCAATGTTTATGGCATAAGAATATAGATAAATATTAAAAACGCCCCTTTAGGAAGGGGCGTTTTTAATTGAAACAAAGTTAAATACTTGTATCTGTCTTTAAATCGGTTATATTTGGATTACTATTAATAGAGGATTCGGAGGGGTTGCCAGCTATGCAGCACCCAGAGATACTTGCACCATAATCAATCACTAAAGAACTACATGTAACATTACCCCTAACTTTAGAATCAGCAGTTAAATGTACTAGGTCCTTTGAGATAATATCCCCAATGACGATTCCGGCAACTTCAATATTCTCTACCTGTACTGAGCCTTCGACAATTCCCTTTTCTCCTATAACTAAATCGCTATCCAAAAATATATCTCCTTTATATTTCCCGTCAATTCTAACAGAACCTTCACCCTTTAAAACATCTGATACTAGTACTGTATTTTCTCCAATAATAGTGGAGTAGTTATCGAATTTATGCTGTTTTTTAAAAAGCATTTTTTATACACCTCCTAGTCTATAACAAAATCCCTAGGATTTTGAGGTTCGTTATGTAATAAAACTTCATAATGGACATGGGGACCTGTACTATTTCCTGTATTTCCTGACTTGGCTATAATGTCTCCACGATTGACCCATTCTCCTTCAGTTACTAGTAAAGAAGAATTATGGGCATAACGGGTTTCAATGCCGAAGCCATGATCTATAGTAACTAAATAGCCATAACCCTTATTATAGCCCGAAAAGGTAACGATTCCTTTTCCCGTAGCTATAACATCAGTGCCTATATCAGCAGCAAAATCTATACCGGAGTGAAATTCATCTGCCCGTCTATTAAAGGGATTTTTTCTCCAACCCATTTCGGAAGTTACTCTTCCCTGAACTGGGAAAATAGAGGGATAAGCTTCTAGATAGGGTATAAGGGCATCGATTTTTTTATTTAAATCCTTCAATGATTTGAATTCATTTTTAATTTGGGTATTACTAGAATCCACAATACTATTTAATTCATGGGCCATTTCATTAAAGTTGAGGTTATCCCCCCACCTTTGGGCATTTCTAAGTCAATACTAGATACATTAAAGGAAATAGGAGAATTTTTTGGGCTTGGATTGGGGAAAGTAGAATTATTAATCTTTTCATAAATTAGACTCTTAAAATTTTCAATAGAATTAAGTTCGTTTTTAATTTCCCTCGTTTTACTTTGAAGTTGGGAAATCTCAGAAAGATATTCTCCATTATTTTCTAACAAGGTGGATATTTCTTCTTGTTGAGCTTGAATTTGGTTGGCATACATGCCAATTTTCTTTTGTTGGGATAAGGAAAGTAATATTGATCCTCCCAAGGATATTAGTAAGCATATAAAGAAGAAGCCCACTGCATAGGAGGTCCATTGTGAAAAAGAAAGCTTGATTATTTTTTTGTGAATTACTAGGTACAAACATGAGGGTAATACGTTGTGAAATTTTAGTTTTCCGTTTTTTAGATACTTTTATCATTTTGACTCACCCTAAATAATTTATATTTCACTAAGGTTGGACTTTACCAAAAATATAAACTATTATAACATAAAAGTAAAGAAAAAGTAATAATTTTATAATAATATGTTAATAAAAATGGGTATTTCCGGGTCTTTTAAGTTTATACGAATAGGAGTAGGCTTATAGCCATAACAATCATTCCCGCTACAACTCCATATATGGATAAATGATGTTCACCGTATTTTTCAGCAGCAGGTAGCAGTTCATCTAGGGATATATAAACCATAATTCCGGCCACGGCAGCAAATAAGACCCCAAAGGTAACATCATTAAATATAAAAGATAAAAGAACATATCCAACCAAGGCTCCTACGGGTTCTGAAAGCCCAGATAAAAACGAATAAATAAAGGCTTTTTTTCTACTGCCTGTGGCATAGTAAATAGGCACGGAAACAGCTATTCCCTCTGGTATATTATGAATTGCAATAGCCACAGCTATAGGGATACCAAGGGATGGATCTTTAAGAGCTGCCGTGAAGGTTGCAAGACCTTCAGGGAAATTGTGGATTGCAATAGCCAAAGCAGTGAATACCCCCATACGGAGTAAGTTTTGATTATTAGAAGAATGAGATTTATCCATATCTTCTACTTCATACATTTCATGGGGATTTTCAGATGAAGGTATGAATGCATCTATTAATGCAATTAAAAACATTCCAACAAAAAAACCTATCACTGTAAGCCAGGAACCTTTAACGGTGCCGAGGGCCAAAGTAAGAGAATCCTTTGCTTTTACGAATATTTCTATCATTGATACATAAATCATTACTCCTGCTGAGAATCCTAAGCTTATGGAAAGGAATTTTGTATTGGTTCTCTTTGCAAAAAAGGCTATTATGCTCCCAATTCCGGTAGATAATCCAGCAAACAGTGTTAATCCAAAAGCAATAAGTAAATTTTCAAGTTCCATGGGATTCCTCCTGTACTTTAATTATAATATTATTCTAACGAAACAGCTTATTATATGCAAGTATATACTAAATAAAAGAAATTATTAAGTTGTTATAAGGATAATATGTGACTTTAATCACAGTTATTAAAATAATAGCTGATATAATAAAAATCATATATTTAAAACCAAAATTCCATGAACTGGAATAATATAATATCCTTCACTTCATTCAGGATGCTAGGTAGAGCTTTAGTTCTATATGAAGGAATAAAACATTTAAGAGGTGATTATATGTTTTCATGTATTTTTAAAGAGGGAAATATTTATAAAAACCTATCCGGTGGACGCTGGATGGAATCTGAAGATGGGCAAAGGATAAAAATATTTTCCCCTGTAGATGATTCTTTGATAGGCGAGATACAAGCCCAAAGCAGAAATGATGTAGACTTTGCAATAAAGAGCGCTAGGAAAGCCCAAAAGGAATGGGGAAAGGTGCCGATAAGTGAGCGGGCTGAAATTATCCATAAGGCTGCAAGAATCATGGAAAAATATGAAGAAGAGATTGCCAATATTTTAGCAAAGGAAATTGCAAAAGCAAAAAGTTCCGCTATATCCGAAGTGAAACGTACAGTTGATTTTATGCATTTTACCGCAGAAACAGGCAAGAGAATGACAGGAGAAACAATCTATGGGGATGCTTTTCCGGGATTTGATAAAACAAAAATATCCCTCGTGGAGAGGGTACCACTGGGAGTTATTTTATGTATTTCCCCCTTTAATTATCCTGTTAATCTATCTATATCAAAAATTGCTCCAGCTTTGGTTGGAGGGAATAGTGTTGTGTTTAAGCCCCCAACCCAGGGCTCTATTAGTGCTATGTATTTGGGTCAAATTTTCTGTGAGGCAGGTTTACCGGCAGGAGTGCTAAATATTGTAACAGGAAGAGGCTCCGAAATAGGTGACTACCTTATTACTCATTCGGATATTGATATGATTAACTTTACCGGTAGTACTGAGGTAGGTCATCATATTGCCAAGGAAGCATCGATGATGCCACTTTTACTTGAATTAGGGGGAAAGGATGCGGCTATCGTCTTAGAAGACTGTGACCTAGGCGAAACAGCCCAAAACATAGTAAAAGGAGCATTTAATTATTCAGGGCAGAGATGTACTGCTGTTAAAAGAGTATTAGTAATGGATAGTATAGCAGATGAATTATCAGCAAAAATAGTAAAAGAAGTAGAAAAGCTAACCGTAGGAAAACCGGAAGATGATGCGCAAATTACTCCTTTGATTAACGATAGGGCAGCCGATTTTGTACAAGAACTTATGGATGATGCAATTAATAAGGGGGCAAAGCTTCTAATAGGCAATAAAAGAGAAAAAAGATACATCTGGCCTACTGTGTTTGATAATGTCACTGAGGATATGAGGCTAGCTTGGGAGGAACCCTTTGGACCTGTGCTTCCTATAATAAGGGTGAAAACTATAGATGATGCCATAAGAATTTCTAATGAATCAGAATATGGGCTTCAAGGCTGTGTATTTACCAAAAACATTGATAAGGCATTTGCAGTTGCCAGGAAACTAGAAGTTGGAACAGTACAAATAAATAATAAAAGCGAAAGAGGACCGGATCATTTTCCATTCCTTGGGATAAAGGCATCGGGACTTGGTACACAGGGGATTAGATATAGTATTGAAGCAATGACAAGATCAAAGGCTATAGTTATTAATCTTGATAAGGACTTTGTATAAAAAGCTGCACCTATTTAAGGTGCAGCTTTTTTTAGTGATTTATGCCTAGAAGGCGGATACCCATAGTATTTTTTAAATAATTTACTAAAATAGTAAGCATCACTATACCCAACTTTTTTCGCTATTTCCTTTATGGATAAATCACTGGTTTCCATGATTTCCAAAGCTTTCTTAAGCCTTGTTTTAATCAAATAATTAATAGGTGATTCCCCAGTTTCCTCCTTAAATATCTTTGAGATGTATACGGAGCTTAGATACATATTGTTTGCAATTTTTCCGAGGGATATTTCACCCATGTAATTTTCATTTATAAAAGAAATAATACGGTTTACGATATAAGTTTTATTGGAGGATTCAAAATCACAGCCTTGAAATTCTATTGGCTGTTCTTTCCAAAGGGTTTCGCGGAGCAGTAAAATAATACATTTCATAACCAGAGCCTTTAACATAAGGTTATTTCCTGGATCGCCTTTTTGCTGCTCAAGTAAAATGGAATTACAGGTTTCAAAAAACTCCTTGTGATATTTTAAAAGATGAATGATAGGGACATCACTTTCATTTATTAAATGATTTTTGGGAAGATTTTTGATATATATATTTGTAAATCCTATTAAAAACTCCAAAGTTTCTTGTTCCTCCGATAAAATGTTTTTATGATGAATATTTGGATTAAGAACAATGATATCGCCTTTTTTTACAGTATATAAATTATCATTTATTTTATACACACAGGAACCAGATAAAATATAGTGAAGTTCTATATGGTCATGACAGTGATAGTCTATTTCCCTATCCATCATTTTTTTAACCACATAAAAAACTTTTGGATTAAAACATTGGGGAGTAATTCCTAAATCACACATTACAACACCTCAATTTATTGGAATTAGATTTTATTCTTGTCTTTATAATAATATACATTATTAGTTTAAGAAAGTACATTTCACTTTAAGTTAAATTAATTAATAATAGAATGAGTTGATTATAAATTAGATATCCTAAAGGTTTAAACCATGTATTGTATAGGCCTTATAATATTACAATTAAGCAAAAGGAGGTATTATAAAAATGTTCAAGTGGTATTGGGATTTTTTAAAAAAGTATAAATTTAAAATGGCATTAGGACTTATGCTAACCCTTTTAGTATCCTTGATGCAATTGATTAATCCTTATATTGAAGGAACTATAATCGATCGCGTGTTGATTAAAGGGGAAGTAGGGGTACTTATACCACTATTATCTATTATTATTGGAGTTACAGTATTTAGATGTATCGTGAAATTTGGATATCAGATGATGTATGAGCATATATCTCAAGATTTGATTTTTAAAATGAGGGAGGAAATATATTGTCATCTACAAAATCAAGATTTTAATTTTTTCGATACCACAAGAACAGGGGATATAATGGCTAGATTAACGGGAGATATTGATGCTGTAAGGCATTTTACTGCCTGGGTAATATACAATGTTTTTGATAACTTTCTCACATTTACTTTTGCGGTTGTCATGATATTTTTTGTTAATGCAAAAATGGCGCGTATTCTTCTTGCTATCACCCCTATTATTGCAGTAGTTGCATATAAAATGACAAATACGGTGAGACCTAGTTTTTTTGCTATTAGGGAACAGTTTTCAAAATTAAATTCTGTTGTTCAGGAAAACATTAGTGGGAATAGGGTAGTAAAGGCCTTTGCAAAGGAAGAATATGAAATAGAGAAGTTTTCAAGACAAAATGAACTGTTCAAAGAAAAAAACCTAGATTCCTCACGGATCTGGGAAAAATATCTTCCAGTACTAGAGTTTTTTGCTAGCATGTTAAGTATTGTATTGATTATAGTTGGTGGAATAATGGTTATCAGAAAGAATTTGACACTTGGGGAACTGGTAATTATAAATGGATACATATGGGCATTGAATAATCCCCTTCGTATGGCAGGATGGCTAATTAACGATATCCAAAGGTTTTTTGCATCTATAGATAGACTTATTAACCTTGTAAATGAGGAACCTAAGATAAAAAACCCAAAGCATCCTATTCAAAAGGAAAAAGTCAGGGGATTTGTGGAATTTGAAAATGTAAGCTTTTGTTACAGGGATATACCTGTTTTAAAAAATATATCTTTTGAAGTTCACCCTGGGCAAACCGTAGCTATCGTTGGTCCCACAGGTTCAGGAAAATCTACTTTAATAAATCTTATTTGTAGATTTTATGATTGTAATAGCGGGAAAATTCGGATTGATAATGTAGATATCAAAGATATGGATAAGAAAGAACTAAGGGACAATATTGCTGCATCTATGCAGGATATTTTCCTTTTCTCGGATACCATAGAGGGTAATATATCCTATGGAAACCCCAATGCATCTATGAAGCAAGTACAATGGGCAGCGCAGGTAGCTGATGCCCATGAATTTATAGAAAGCTTTCCTGAAGGCTATGATACTATTATTGGGGAGAGGGGAGTAGGCCTTTCGGGGGGACAAAAACAAAGGATAGCTCTTGCAAGGGCTCTTCTTAAAAACCCCTCAATATTGATATTAGATGATACAACATCTAGCGTGGATATAGAAACGGAATATAAGATACATAAAACTCTAAAGCCTTTTTGCGAAAATAAAACTACATTTATTATTGCCCATAGAATCTCATCTGTTAAAAATGCCGATTTAATTTTAGTGCTGAACCATGGGAAAATAGTTGAAAGGGGAACCCATGGTGAATTACTACAAAAAAGGGGTTATTACTACGATGTATTTAAAAATCAAATGGGTGATTTTGATGTGTCAGCAGTGGGGGAGGTTTGTTAAATGGCAAGAAATAAATTTGATGTAGATGAAAAGCTAGAAGTTGAATTTAATATAAAACATTTCAAAAGATTATTTGGGTATTTAAAACCTTATAGGCTTCAAGTTTATTTAGTTATGTTTCTAATGATAGCTGCTAGTGTTGCTAGTATGTTAGGACCTTACCTTACTAAAGTAGCAATTGATGAAAAGATACCAAACGGTGATATAAGAGGGCTTTTAGTATTAGCAGGTATTTTCCTAGGAACCCTTATAATTAATTCTTTGTGTCTAAAATATAAAATAAGGACAATGTCCGATGTGGGTCAAAAGGTAATTTATAAAATCAGAGAAGATTTATTTGTGCATCTGCAAAAACTTCCCTTTAGCTATTATGATAGCCGGCCCCATGGAAAAATATTAGTAAGGGTAGTAAACTACGTCAATTCCTTAGATAACCTTTTATCCAACGGGCTTATTAATGTCGTTACGGATTTGTTTAGTTTAATTGTTATTGTGGGATTTATGCTAGCTATCAATATTAAACTTACATTTATTTGCCTTATAGGCCTTCCAATCCTAATCTTTGCAATATTCCTCATTAAGAACTTGCAAAGGAAGGCGTGGCAGGTCCTAAGCAGTAAGCGCTCTAATATGAATGCTTATATCCATGAAAGTATTGCCGGTATGAAAGTAACCCAGTCCTTTGTTCGTGAGGATGAAAACTTAAAAATATTCAGGGAAGTAAATGATGCTTATAGAAGTGCATGGTTTAAGGCTGTTAGAAACAACTTCCTATTATGGCCTACGGTGCAGGTCATTTCAGTATTAGTGGTTTCAGCGGTATATATAGTAGGCATAACCTGGATTGGAAACGGAATTACGGTGGGGGTATTGGTTGCATTTATGGGATATATAGGCAGATTTTGGGCCCCTATTTCTAACTTAGGTAATTTTTATAATACCATCATAGAGACAATGGCATACTTAGAGAGAATTTTTGAAACAATGGATGAGGAAGTTCTAGTTCGGGATACCAAAGAAGCTGCCACTATGCCTAACATAAAAGGAAATGTGGAATTTAGGAATGTATGTTTCGAATATGAAAAGGATAATCCGATTTTAAAGGATGTAAACCTTATTGCCAAGGAAGGAGAAACCATTGCCATAGTGGGTCCTACGGGAGCAGGTAAAACTACAATAATTAATCTTATTAGTCGTTTTTATAATTTGACCAGTGGGAAAGTACTAATCGATGGGATTGACATTTCAACAGTGACACTTAACTCCCTTCGGAGTCAAATGGGAATAATGCTTCAAGATACATTTATTTTTTCTGGAACAATCATTGACAATATAAGATACAGTAAGCTAGATGCCACGGATGAAGAAGTTATGGCAGCGGCAAAGGCAGTAAAAGCCCATGATTTTATAATAGAAATGGAAAAAGGCTACAACACAGAAGTAAATGAGAGGGGAACAAGACTTTCAGTTGGGCAAAGGCAGCTTATTTCTTTTGCTAGAGCACTTTTAGCAGACCCTAGGATTTTGATACTTGACGAAGCAACTTCTAGCATAGATACAGAAACAGAAAAAGCACTACAAGAAGGGCTTAACCGACTTCTAAGGGGTAGGACCTCTTTTGTAATAGCCCATAGGTTATCCACAATAAAAAATGCATCAAAAATTATTTATATAGATAGCGGAAGGATTATAGAAGAGGGCAGCCATGATGAGTTAATTAAAGAAAGAGGAGCATATTGGAAGCTTTATACATCTCAAAATAGCTTCTTGCAAGCAATGTAGCATAAAAAAGGACACTTATTTAGTGTCCTTTTTTATGCATTTAGTTTTTTTAGTAATTCATCAGCTTCTATTCCATGGACAGCTGCAGCCTGTTCCAAGGTTTCAGCTTGTGAAGAAGGGCAGCCAATACATCCCATTCCATTTGCCATTAGTATAGTGGCTGCATCGGGATTAAGGTTTAAGATTTCTGAAATAAGCATATCTTTTGTGATGTTCATATTATTTTCCTCCTAATATAATTTTGTGTGATAGTGAATCCTGAGTTTTAATAAACTCATATTTATATTCTGGATTTGCATTTTCCACAAATGCAGCAATCCAGTGTTTTCTAAGTTCATAAAATATTTTATCATCTGCTCCGACAGATTGCCAGTAGCCTATATGAAGGCAAGATACAGTATTCCATTCTAGATAACCCTCTTCGGAAGTTATAATTTTATTTACATGATCACAGGGCATCCCGTCTAAAATATAATTATTCATTGCCTTAAGTAACTCCTGGGGCGAAGATGGATTTTCATTATCATGGATTTTTTTACCAATATCTTTACCTTGGGAGCTATATACATCTAAGGCTATCCCTATTGCTTCATCTCCATAAGTAATAAATATTTCATTTAAAAAAGCCGCCTGTCGGATTTCGGCAATGCTGATTTTTTTCTGAAGCCATCCGTGAATATTGTCT
This sequence comes from Candidatus Epulonipiscium sp., assembly GCA_012519205.1. Taxonomy (NCBI): domain Bacteria; kingdom Bacillati; phylum Bacillota; class Clostridia; order Lachnospirales; family Lachnospiraceae; genus Candidatus Epulonipiscium; species Candidatus Epulonipiscium sp. The sequence goes on from JAAYQR010000002.1 coordinate 43,042, forward strand.
AAGTCAATTATTTTTTCTAAGGGTTCATCTGTAATAATTGGGTAATCATATTTATCGCAATGTTTTATAAACATCTTTTCTATAATATTACCATACTTTTTTGTATATGTATCTAACAAGTAACTTTCTAATTCTTCAAATAAAATAATTTTGTTATACAGCCAATAGTGTATAGGACCTAAAAAAGCGCTCACTTTAATCCCCCTTGCGTTTAATTGTGGTTTCATTATAAAATATAAAGAGAAATTCGGATATGATATATATCACATTAATATAAGATGAAAAGTGTAATATCAAAAGCATTTGACTGTATGATAATAGTAGGGAGGATAAAATGGAAAAACATGTATCAGCACTAAAAAAGATTCCTATATTTTCACGATTATCAGATAACCGACTTATGGAAATCGCTAATCTCGAAGTTAAAAAAAATATATAAAAGGCGATATTATTTTTTCAGAAGGTGAAAAAGGAGAAGCATTTTACTATATAGAATCTGGTAAAATTAAGATGTATAAGACCTCCTTTGACGGACGAGAAGTTATCTTAAATATTTTCAAAGAAGGGGCCATTTTGGCAGAAGTAACTATGTTTAACAATATGGAATATCCTGCTACAGCAGAGGTGATTGAGGATGCAGTCGTTGGCATGATATATAATAGGGATATTGAAAAAATGGTATTAGAAAATCGAGAACTGTCCTTGCAGATAATTAAGGAGCTAAGCAGCAGACTATTCTATTCCCAGATGAATGTAAAGGAAATGGCATTAAATGATGTATACATTCGAACAATTAAGGTATTAATTAACCTAGCAGAACAACATGGGGAAAAAACCAGTAGGGGGATAGAGTTTGATATCGGAATAACAAGACAAGATATTGCTAGTATTATAGGTACGACAAGGGAAACTGCAAGCCGTGCTATGAGTCAGCTAAAAAAGAAAAGATATATCGATGTTGATGGAAAGAACATTATTATAAGAGATATTGAAAATTTAAAAGAGGAAATACAAGACTAAAGTATAATCTATGGTTTTTATGAGAAGTTTACTTAAGGCACGGACTTAATTTTATATCAAGGGAAGATAGTACGATTTACATTGGGAACAAAATAGTATATAATAATTATTATGGTTTCAGAAGATTTCTATTAAGCCATATGGAGTTGATAAAATGAAACTTCGGGGTAATCCAAAAAACAAAACCAACTCAAAAAAGAATAGAACGGGATTTTCTGAAAAAGAATTGTATTCCAACAATAAAATTTATTTTGGAATAGTTACCACAGGGGCAGTCTTGCTTCTGTCAACCTTAATATACATAATAAGTAAAATCCTTACATGGGAAAAAAACATACCAAGCCAAAATAAAGAATTGCTCAAAGGTATGAATAGTCTAAAAAACATATCTGCAAGATTAGTCATATTTGCAATTATACTTTTTATTATTATAACGCTTCTAATAATATCCCAAGAAAAAGATAAAAAGAAAATATTTCAACTTGCATATTATGACAATTTAACCAAGCTTCCTAATAGAAGATTTTTTGAAGACATATTACAAAAGTTTATTGAGGAATCTGAGAAGTTTAAGCAAAAAGTAGGGTTGGTGTATATAGATTTAGATAATTTCAAAGTAGTAAATGATACCTTAAGCCATACCGTAGGGGATGGTATTTTAAGACAAGTGGGAGATTTAATTAAAGGAACCCTAAGGCAAAGCGACATGGTATGTCGCTTTGAGGGAGATGAATTTGTGGTACTGCTTCCAGGAATCAGTGGAAGAAATGATGCCATGAATATAGTAAAAAGAATGATTAATATTCTTCAGGCACCTTTTATATCCAATGAAAAGAAGTTCTATATCACTGCTAGCATGGGTATAGCTATATATCCTGATGATGCAGAAGATATAGATACTATTCTTCAATATTCCAATATGGCCATGAATAGGGCAAAAGAAAATGGAAAAAATACATACTCACTATTTGAGTCCCATATGAATATAAAGCTGTTAGAAAAATATGAGTTAGAAGAAGACTTAAGACAGGCAATCAAAAAACAAGAATTGATTCTTTATTATCAGCCTCAAATAGATATAAAAACTGGTAAGATGGTAGGAGTGGAAGCATTAATACGATGGAATCATCCTACTAAAGGGTTGATTCCACCCATGAAGTTTATACCTTTAGCTGAGGAAACGGGACTCATTATCCCAATAGGGGAATGGGTGCTTCGTACAGCTTGTAGCCAAAGTTCAAAATGGACTAAAAAGGGTTTTGAAAATCTTCGAATTTCCGTGAATTTATCTGCTAAACAGTTTCAACAACCAGACTTGGTCGAAATGATAGTAGGTATATTAAAAGAAACCAATATGAGACCTGAACTTTTAGATTTAGAAATAACAGAAAGTGTGGCAATGATGGATCTTGATTTAACAAAACGAGTCCTTCAGCATTTAAGGAGCAAGAAAATAAATATTTCCTTGGATGACTTTGGTACAGGGTATTCCTCCTTAAATTATCTGAAACAACTTCCTATAAATACAGTGAAAATAGATAAAACCTTTGTTGATAATATCACCGATGATGTGAGCCAACAAACAATCGCTAAGGCTGTAATCGATTTATCACATAATATGGATCTTTATGTTACGGCAGAGGGAGTAGAAACATGGGAGCAATTCACCTTTTTAAAGTTCCAAAAATGTGATAAGGTCCAAGGATATTTATTTAGTACACCTCTTCCTTTAGATGAAATTGAAAAAATCATCTCCCAGGATAAAGGATTTATAGAAAAAAGCAATTAATTATTAAAAAAGTTATTGACTTTATTATTGAATCTTGCTACAATACATACAAATTAATTTTCTGACAAATGCAATGAAGGAGCCTGGTATTTTGCAAAACATAGGTTACAGAGAATCGGTGGTTGGTGCGAACCGATCCTATAGCAGGATATAAATCTCTCCAGAGCAGTTTCTTCGAACCTTGATTGGTGTAGAAGACAAACGGAAAGCCCCGTTATAGGCAAAGGTTTGTTAGAACCTAGTAAGTGAACTTTATTATTTAATAAGGTTAATAAGGGTGGTAACGCGTGGAGTATATCCTCGTCCCTGCTAAGCAGGGATGGGGTTTTTTTATACTTTTTTACTAAGTTTATAAAATAAAAGGAGGGATTAGATGAAAGCTGCAGCAGCCATTATTGAATGTCTAAAACGAGAAGGTGTAAAAACAGTCTTTGGTTATCCTGGGGCCGCCATTATGCCGGTTTATGAAGCACTAAGAAAATCTGACATAAAGCATATCCTAGTTCGTCAGGAACAATCTGCTGCCCATAGTGCCAGTGGGTACGCCCGTGCATCTTTGGATGTTGGGGTTTGTATTGTTACCTCAGGACCGGGAGCTACTAATTTAATTACCGGTATTGCAACCGCATATATGGATTCCATCCCTCTTGTTGCGATTACGGGCCAAGTAAAGACCTCTTTAATTGGTAGGGATGTTTTTCAAGAGGTCGATATAACAGGGGCTACGGAACCCTTTATAAAACATAGTTATCTCATAAAAAACGCAGAAGATATTCCGAGGGTTATGAAAGAGGCATTCCATATTGCCAAAACAGGAAGGCCTGGGCCGGTGCTAGTTGATATTCCATCGGATATACAGATAGAAGATATTCAATTTTCCTATGATAACGAAGTAAATATTAGGGGGTATAAACCCACATATATGGGGCATATCGGTCAGATTAAAAGGGCTCTAAGGAGGCTTAAGGCAAGTAAAAAACCGATTATATGTGTTGGCGGTGGGGTTGTTGCTGCAAAAGCAGAAAAAGAACTGCTTTCCTTTGCAGAGAAGGCAAGGATTCCCGTAGTATCTACGATGATGGGAATAGGGGGCATCAGCCATAAATCCCCCTACTACATTGGGATGATTGGTTCTCATGGAAAAAACTATGCGAACAGAGCTATGGCTCAGGCAGATGTAGCCATGTTCATAGGGGCAAGGATTGCTGATAGGGCTACCGGAGGCAGTAAGTTATTTGCAAAAAATGCTGATATCATCCATATTGATATTGATCCGGCAGAAATAGGAAAAAATCTAGGAACCCTAATCCCGGTTGTGGGAGATGCTAAAAATGCCTTAGAAAAATTCTTGGAAATGGCTGAACCTCTAGATACAGGTGAATGGGTAAAACAATTAACCGAGGCAAAGCTCAATTATAAAAAGAAAAAAAAACCCACGGAATATATAAATCCCAAATATGCAATCGAACTTCTTTCGAAGACTTTAGAAAATGATGCTATTTTAGTTTCAGATGTTGGACAGAACCAATTATGGTCCATGCTAAACTTTGAAATATTCGGGAATAGAAAACATTTTACATCAGGGGGATTTGGAACCATGGGATATAGTCTTCCTGCTGCAATCGGGGCGGCTATAGCATCACCCAAGTGTCAGGTTATTGCAACCATGGGTGATGGGGGCTTTCAGATGAGTTTATTTGAACTAGCAACTATAAGACAAAATGATGTAAAAGTGATTATTGTATTATTTAACAATCAGGGACTAGGCATGGTAAGAGAAATGCAGTATAAATCCTATAATGCAGAATATGCAGTAGATTTAAACAAAAACCCCGATTTTATTAAGTTAGCAGAAGCTTATGGCATCAGGGGTAAAAGAGTTTTGAGAGATTCAGAGTTAGAAGAGGCATTTGAAGAAGCCATCAATTCTAAAGATTCTTTCTTGATTGAATGTGTTGTTGATTCTAAAGAAAGTACTCTTTAAAATATACGAGTAAGGAGGATTTTATGAAAAGACATATATTATCTGTTTTGGTGGAGAACCATTCAGGGGTATTAAGCCGAGTATCAGGTTTGTTTAGTCGGCGGGGTTATAATATAGATAGTCTTTCAGTAGGAGTAACTGAAGATCCCAATATATCCCGCATGACTATTGTTGCAAGGGGAGATGAATACATATTAGAGCAGATTAAAAAACAACTTAATAAGCTCATAGATGTCATAAAGGTCATCGAGCTTAAGTCTGATATATCTGTATACAGAGAGTTGATTCTCCTAAAAGTAGCTGCAACTACAAAGCAGCGAGCAGAAATTATCGAAATTGTGAATGTCTTTAGAGGGCGAGTAGTAGATGTCGCTAGTGAATCCCTAATGATTGAGATGACTGGGGATGAAGAAAAACTATCAGCATTAGTCAGCATGATGGAACCTTATGGAATTAAGGAAATGATCCGCACCGGGCTCACCGCCTTGGAGCGAGGAAATAAAGAAATAAAACAACATAATAAATATGAGGAGGAGTAACAAATGGCAAAACTATATTATCAAGAGGATTGTAATTTAGGGTTATTAAAAGGAAAAAAGGTGGCAGTTATTGGATATGGGAGTCAAGGTCATGCTCATTCCCTAAATCTCCATGAATCAGGAGTAGATGTGGTAGTTGGTCTTTATGAGGGAAGTAAGTCCTGGCCAAAAGCAGAAGCAGCAGGACTTAAAGTAGCTACTGCTTTTGATGCAGCAGCTGAGGCTGATATTATCATGATACTTATTAATGATGAAAAACAATCTAAGTTATACGAAGAAAGTATAAAACCAAATCTAAAGGCTGGTAAATCTCTCGTATTTGCCCATGGGTTTAATATTCATTATGGACAAATAGTACCCCCATCAGATGTTAATGTATTTATGGTAGCTCCAAAAGGACCCGGCCATACAGTAAGAAGCCAATACCTAGAAGGAAAAGGGGTACCATGCTTAATAGCTGTGCATCAAGATGCAACCGGTAATGCAAAGGATTTAGGTTTAGCTTATGCAGCTGGTATCGGTGGAGCTAGGGCAGGAATTCTTGAAACAACATTCAAAGAAGAAACAGAAACAGACCTCTTCGGGGAGCAAGCAGTACTCTGTGGTGGTGTTTCCGAGCTTATGAAAGCAGGGTTTGAAACATTAGTTGAAGCAGGATATCAACCAGAAAGTGCCTACTTTGAATGTATGCATGAAATGAAATTGATTGTAGACTTAGTAAACCAGGGGGGGCTAAGCTATATGAGATATTCTATCAGCGATACGGCAGAATTTGGGGATTATTCTGTAGGTAAGCGTATTATCACGGAAGATACCAAAAAAGAAATGAAGAAAGTATTGTCAGAGATTCAAGATGGAACCTTTGCTAAAAATTGGATTTTAGAAAACCAATCAAATCGACCTGCATTTAACGCAAGAAGAAGAATGGAACAAGAACATCAAATAGAAGTAGTAGGAAAAGAACTTCGCAAAATGATGAGTTGGATTCAAGATAAATAGTCTTGTATCCTCCAAAGTCACATAAGGGGTGGGATATGCAGGTAATGAATAAAATAGAGATTTTTGACTCTACTCTAAGGGATGGGGCACAGGCAGAGGGGATTTCCTTTTCTGTAGAAGATAAGCTAAAGATTGTAAAATCTCTTGACAAACTAGGGGTTGCCTATATAGAAGCTGGCAACCCCGGCTCAAATCCCAAGGATTTAGAATTCTTTGAAAAGGTAAAAAGTCTAGATTTAAAAAACTCTAAATTAACGGCTTTCGGCAGTACAAGGCGAAGGGATATTGATGTTAGCGAAGATGATAATGTAAAGTCCCTTTTAGGTGCTAATACTCCAGTGGTCGCAATCTTCGGTAAGTGCTGGGATTTTCATGTGACGGATATTATTAAGACTTCCTTAGAAGAAAACCTTGAGATGATAAAGGACACTTTACGATTTTTTAAGGAAAAAGGGAAAGAAGTAATATTCGATGCGGAACATTTTTTTGATGGATATAAATCCAATCCTGAGTATGCCATGGCGGCTCTTTTGGCAGCAGTCGAGGGAGGAGCAGACCGTTTAGTTCTCTGTGAAACTAATGGTGGAGCATTTCCTAATGAGGTATATGAAATCACTAAAAAGGTAGTATCCTCTTTTGATGTTCCTGTTGGAATTCACCCCCATAATGATGGGGGTATGGCAGTAGCTAATGCTGTTATGGCTGTAGAGGCAGGTGCTTTTCATGTTCAAGGTACTCTCATAGGTTTTGGTGAACGTTGTGGTAATGTGAACTTATCGACAGTTATAGGAAATCTTCAGTTAAAGAAAAACCTTAACTGCATCGCAGAAGAAAATTTACGAAATCTTACTAAAACTGCAAGAAAGATAGCAGAAATTGCTAACATCACTTTAAGTGATGGAATGCCATATGTAGGCAAAAGTGCCTTTGCCCATAAGGGTGGCATGCATATTGATGGGGTTGCCAAAGCTACTCACTCTTTTGAACATATGAATCCTGAATTAGTAGGAAACGAAAGAAGATTCCTTATGTCAGAAGTGGCGGGAAGAAGTACTATCTTATCAAAAATACAAAAAGTAAACTCAGATATTACAAAGGATTCCCCAGAAACGAAGGACATTATCGATAGATTAAAGGCCCTAGAACATATAGGATATCAATTTGAAGGAGCTGAAAGTTCCTTTGAACTTATTATCCGTAAGCAGTTAGGAAAGTATAGACCATTTTTTGAGCTAGAAAATTTTAAAATAATAGGTGAGCATCCTTCAGGGGAAGGGCGGGTTAGTTCCTCTGCTATGATAAAAGTAAAGGTAGATAATGAAGTTGAAATTACAGCAGCAGAAGGGGACGGTCCGGTAAACGCTCTAGATAAGGCCCTAAGAAAAGCCCTAGAAATATTCTATCCAGAACTTAAAAATGTGCATCTTACGGATTATAAGGTTAGAGTATTGGATACTAAGACTGCTACAGCGGCAAAAGTTAGGGTACTCATCGAATCCACTGATGGGGAAGATATTTGGACCACAGTTGGGGTTTCTACTGATATTATTGAGGCCAGTTGGGTTGCTTTAGTAGATTCCATCGAATATAAATTAATCAAAGATATAGAAAAAAAGTTTAAAGCATATTTGTGACAAGGAGATGAAACTATGGGAATGACGATGACACAAAAAATATTGGCAGCCCATGCAGGACTTGAAAGCGTTGTGGCGGGGCAATTAATTGAAGCTAATCTGGATTTGGTACTGGGAAACGATGTAACAACTCCAGTTGCGGTAAAAGAATTTGCTAAAATAGGAACAGATAAGGTATTTGATAAGAAGAAAGTGGCAATTGTACCAGACCACTTTACACCAAATAAGGATATAAAGGCAGCAGAACAGTGCAAATTTATCCGTGAATTTGCTCACGATAAAGAGGTTGAGAACTATTTTGAAGTAGGAGAAATGGGAATAGAACATGCATTAATTCCTGAAAAAGGCTTAGTTGTACCTGGGGATGTGGTGATAGGAGCGGACTCTCATACATGCACTTATGGAGCCCTTGGAGCATTTTCAACAGGTATAGGAAGTACCGATATGGCAGCAGGAATGGCAACAGGTAAAGCATGGTTTAAGGTACCTTCTGCTATCCAATTTGTTCTAAAAGGGAAATTACAAAAATGGGCAAGTGGTAAAGATGTTATATTACACATCATAGGCATGATAGGCGTAGATGGAGCATTATATAAATCTATGGAATTTATAGGGGAAGGGGTAAACAGTCTTTCTATGGATGCTCGATTCACCATGGCAAATATGGCTATAGAAGCAGGGGCTAAAAATGGCATCTTCCCTGTAGATGAAAAGACCCTAGCATATGTAAAAGAACATTCTACAAAAGAATATAAAGTTTTCGAAGCTGATGCCGATGCTAAGTACGATAAAGTGTATGAAATAGATTTAAACACAATTCGCCCAACCGTAGCATTTCCACACCTTCCAGAAAACACCCGTACTATTGATGAGGTAGGGGATATTAAGGTAGACCAAGTAGTTATCGGCTCTTGTACCAATGGAAGGATGGAAGACCTTAGGGTTGCAGCTGGAATCTTAAGAGGAAAAAAGGTTGCAAAGGGAGTTCGGGTAATTGTTTTCCCGGGAACGCAGAAAATCTATCTACAGGCACTAAAAGAGGGATTAATTACTGATATAGTAGAAGCAGGAGCAGTATTTAGCACCCCTACTTGCGGACCTTGTCTGGGAGGACATATGGGAATACTTGCTAAAGGGGAAAGAGCTATAGCAACAACTAATCGAAATTTCGTAGGTCGCATGGGACATCCTGAATCGGAAGTATATCTTGCAAGTCCTGCGGTAGCAGCGGCATCAGCTCTGACAGGAAAAATTACAAATCCGGAAGATATTGCGTAAAGGAGGACATGAGCATGAAAACACAAGGAAGAGTATTCAAATATGGAGACAATGTAGATACAGATGTAATAATTCCAGCTCGGTATTTAAACACATCTGATCCACAGGAACTAGCTAAACATTGTATGGAAGATATAGATATTGACTTCCCTAAGAATGTTAATAAAGGGGATATCATAGTAGCAAACAAAAACTTTGGTTGTGGTTCTTCAAGGGAACATGCACCCATTGCTATAAAAGCATCAGGAATTTCCTGCGTTATAGCAAGTACTTTTGCAAGGATATTTTATCGTAATGCAATAAATATCGGCCTTCCGATATTGGAATGCGAAGAAGCTGTAAAGGGAATCGATGCAGGGGATGAGGTAGAAATAGATTTTGGAACAGGAACAATCACAAACAAGACAAAAAATGAAACCTATAAGGCTCAACCATTCCCAGAATTTATGCAAAAGATTATCGCAGCAGATGGTCTTATAAAATATATCCAAGTATAGGTGAATATCTTCAAACTTATTTGTCATTTTGGAAGTAGCGAAGGATTTCCAACCAGTATTCTACGCTGCCCCAAAATGATAGATTTTCAGATTACGAACAATGTGTTTTATTTTGAAACTAAGGCTCTGTTAACTTAGTATGAAAGAAATGAGATCTGAAAGGCCTCTGGTAGGTTTAAAAAAGGAAAAAAACCTACAAATGGAAACGACTATGTGTAAGATAACACGAAAAAAAGATACGTGCAAG
>JAAYQR010000003.1 GCA_012519205.1 Candidatus Epulonipiscium sp.
CTGAGCCAGGATCAAACTCTCATGTTAATATCCTTTGCAAGATGATGCTTGCGTTTTGAAATCTTTTATACAATTCTTTAAGAATTGATGGGTTTGGTTTGTGCTGTTTAGTTTTCAAGGATCAACGTATAATTTTTCATTCTATCGTTTTCGCGACAGCAAAAATTATTATATCAAATCATTTTACATCTGTCAACATCTTTTACAAATAAAAAAAATATTTGGCGGAGAAGGAGGGATTTGAACCCTCGCGCCGATTGCTCGACCTATACCCTTAGCAGGGGCACCTCTTCAGCCACTTGAGTACTTCTCCTTGCTCACAAGCGCAAGAGTTATTATACTAAAGGGCTAATCAAAAGTCAATATGTTTTTATATGTAAATAAATGTAAAAGGAAGGCAGGTATAGGAACCTGCCCCTTATATAATAATTTTTAGTTAATATATGAAATTGCCTGTCTACCCATTTGGTTCCATGCCTCTTTAAAATCCTTTATATTGACCTTTATATTCTTTTTCGAATAAAAAGGATCATTAAAGTAAATATATTCTTTATCATATCCTGTAAGTAAAAATGCATGGAGCTTATAAGTTATTTCTACAGGCCCTGTTGGAGTTATCCAAACATCAAATTTATCCTCATCTAACTTTCTATAGGTAGTATTAGCAATAACCCAAACTGGAATTTCATTTGAAATAAAATGAAACAAGTCTTCGAATTCGCAACCAGTCAGATTTATAGTTTTACCTGGCATATATTCTTCCATTAATTTTTCAATGGGACCGTCGTAAACCCCGTATCCAGGATTATTTAATGAATACATATCCCCTACAAATCCATCATTAGGATTTCCAAAATAGACTCTCCCATCTTTAATTTCAAAAGCAGTAGTATCCTTTGCAATCTTTTCTGCAAGTTCCATTTTCCCAGATTTTATGCCTGCATAGTTAAGAAGCATTGCTAGGCTTGTTACCTCACACCCTCTTGGAAGTTCAGGTTTTTGTAAAATAACGGGAGCATCTAATATAATACTTTCTTTAATGGACTTACTATTAGACCATATGATATTTTTATTAGATTTATAGTAAATCCTTGAGTTCTCTCTTTCTTTGGCGAAAAAAATTGCTTCTGAAAAATTGGTATAATCGTTAATAAACCTATCCTCTTCATATAAAATGAATGCATCAAAATTATTCCAAATCCATTCATCTTTATCTGTTTTCTTCACATAGGTATATTTATATTCTCTAGCATATTTAATTGCATCTTCTTCTGTATTAAAGGATTTAAGTATACTATTTTTGTAATAAACATCAAACTTTACTGATTCTTGGATATTTGACTTTCTACCCATCATATTGATATTTTTCGATATTTCTATCCATTGTCTAGTATACCTAATAAACCAAACTAATGCCATGGACACTACCAAGATTCCTATCCAAAATAGAATGGTTTTTCTTTTTTTCATGTTTCTAATTCCTTTTTTATATTATTCTTCTTCTTCTTCTATTACCTTAGCAACTGATACAACTGATTCTTCATTTTCAAGATTCATTAATTTAACCCCTTGGGTAACTCGTCCCGTTTTTGAAATTTGAGATGCATGCATTCGAATAATAATTCCTTCTGATGTAATAAGTAATATCTCTTCATCCTCTGATACCATCTTTATTCCTATAATAGTACCTGTTTTTTCTGCTAAACGGTAGGTTTTAACCCCTTTTCCACCTCTTTTTTGAATATTAAATTCTTTTATATCGGTCCTCTTTCCAAGACCCTTTGAGGTAACAAATAAGATATCCCTACCTTCAGAAGATAATCCAGCGCCTATAACTTCATCGCCTCTATTTAGGTTCATAGCTTTGACTCCCATACCGGTTCTTCCTATAGCTCTTACATCTTTTACTGAAAATACTATTCCTTGCCCATTTCTTGTTCCAACGAAGATGCTCTCATCACCTTCAATGTTTTTAACTTGAATCAGTTCATCTTCTTCCCTTAGGTGAATAGCATTAAGTCCACCTTTTCTAATGTTTTGATATTCCATAATACTTGTTTTCTTTATAATCCCTTCCTTTGTAACCATCAGGAGGTAAGTTCCCTCTTTGTATTCCTTTACAGGAATAGCCGCTGTAACCTTTTCATTCCCATCTAATTGGAGTAGGTTGATTATAGCTGTCCCCCTAGCTGTTCTTGAAGACTCTGGAATTTCATAAGTCTTTATACGATATACCTTTCCTTTATTAGTAAAGAATAAGATATAATTATGGGTAGATGTAATAAATAAGTCTTCCACAAAATCTTCTTCCCTTGTTTGCATACCTATTATACCTCTTCCACCTCTATTTTGGCTTCTATAAGTATTTAAGGGCAATCTTTTTATATAACCTAGATGAGTCATGGTAATGACATTGGTCTCTTCGGTGATAAGATCTTCTAGATCTATTTCTCCCTCATCTATTTCAAATTTGGTTCTTCTTTCATCACCGTATTTTTGTAAAACAATAAGTATCTCCTCTTTTATTACACCATATAATCTTTTTTCATCCCCTAGGATTGCTCTAAGTTCTTTGATGATTTCTTGAAGTTCCCTATATTCTTCTTCTATTTTTTCTCTTTCTAACCCAGTCAAACTCCTAAGCCTCATATCGACAATTGCTTGGGATTGCTTTTCTGATAGGGAAAAAGAATCCATAAGCCTTTGTTTTGCCTCTTGAGTATTAGGAGAATTTCTTATAATAGAAATCACTTCGTCTATATTGTCTAGGGCTATCCTTAAACCCTCTAATATGTGGGATCTTTCCTCAGCTTTTCTAAGGTCAAACTGAGTTCTTCTTGTGATTACATCCTTTTGGTGATTTAAATAATGAATCAACATTTCTTTAAGATTTAAAGTCTTAGCTTCATTATTGACTAAGGCTAACATATTAATCCCAAACACATCTTGCATTTGGGTGTATTTATATAATTGATTTAATACAACATTGCCATTATGGTCTTTTTTTATTTCTATAACAATCCGCATTCCAGTACGGTCTGATTCATCTCTAAGATCGGATATTCCTTCAATTTTCTTATCTTTTACTAAATCTGCTATTTTTTCTATTAATCTAGCTTTATTAACCATATAAGGGATTTCAGTAACAATGATTCTTTGCTTATTGCTAGACATCTGCTCAATTTCTGCAATTGCCCTTACCTTAATTCTTCCTCTTCCTGTCCTATAAGCCTCTTCAATTCCCTTTCTACCTAATATGGATGCACCAGTTGGAAAGTCAGGCCCCTTTATAATGTCCAGTAATTCTTCTATATCCGTCTCTCTATCTTCATTTACATAATTATCAATTATCTTGACTACTCCATTAATTACTTCCCTTAAATTATGAGGTGGTATATTTGTTGCCATCCCAACTGCAATACCAGAAGAACCATTAACAAGTAAATTTGGAAACCTTGATGGTAATACTACGGGTTCATTCAAAGACTCATCAAAGTTTGGTCTATAATCTATGGTTTCTCTTTCAATATCTGATAAAAGCTCCATAGAAATTTTACTTAATCTTGCCTCAGTATATCTCATTGCAGCAGCACTATCTCCATCTACGGAACCAAAGTTTCCATGGCCATCTACTAAGGGATATCTAATAGAGAAATCCTGTGCCATTCTAACCATTGCATCATATATAGAGCTATCTCCATGGGGATGATACTTACCCATGGTTTCCCCCACTATACGGGCAGATTTCTTATAAGACTTATCAGGGCTTAAACGAAGTTCATTCATAGCATATAATATTCTTCTATGAACTGGCTTTAATCCATCCCTAACATCAGGAATGGCCCTTGATACGATAACACTCATGGCATATTCAATATAAGATTTTTTCATTTCTTCTTGAATCTCTATAGGGATAATTTTATCTAATTCTCTTTCTTCCATTTTACCTTCCTCTATTCTTATTAAATATCAAGATTTTTAACATATTTTCCGTACTCCTGTATAAACTCTCTCCTTGGTTCTACCTTATCTCCCATCAAAGCTGTAAATATTTCATCAGCAGCGGCAGCGTCCTCTAATTCTATCTTAACCAATATTCTAGTCTCTGGATTCATAGTAGTATCCCAAAGTTGCTCTGGATTCATTTCCCCTAGACCCTTATATCTTTGCATATTAATGCCATCTCTTCCTATCTCACTGAATAATTTTTCTAATTCTTTATCATTGTACACATAATAAGACTTTTTGCTTTTTTCAACCTTGTATAAAGGGGGCTGGGCAATGTACACATGGCCCTTCTCTATCAATTCTCTAAGATACCTATACATAAATGTAAGAAGTAATGTCCTAATATGAGCCCCGTCTACATCGGCATCAGTCATTATAATGATTTTACCGTAACGGAGTTTTTCTATGTCAAAATCTTCTGCAATCCCCGCCCCAAAAGCCGTTATCATCGCTCTTATTTCTTCATTTCCAAGTATTCTATCCAATCTCGCTTTTTCTACATTTAATATTTTACCTCTTAATGGAAGTATTGCTTGAGTTTGCCTTGATCTCGCAGATTTTGCAGAACCTCCAGCAGAATCCCCTTCTACTATATATATTTCACAAAGACTTGCATCCTTTTCAGAACAATCTGCTAGCTTTCCTGGTAAACTATTACTTTCTAACACATTTTTTCTTCTCGTTAAATCTCTGGCCTTTCTTGCTGCCTCCCTTGCTCTTGCAGCCATCAGCCCCTTTTGTAAAATAATTTTCCCAATGGACGGCTTTTGTTCTAAAAAGTACATGAGTTCTTCTGAAAAAACCGATTCCACTACCCCTCTTACTTCACTATTTCCAAGTTTTGTTTTAGTTTGACCTTCAAATTGAGGATCGCCTACCTTTACGCTAATAACCGCTGTTATACCTTCCCTTACATCATCTCCCGAAAGGTTTTTTTCATTTTCTTTGATTATATTAAATTTTCTCCCATAGTCGTTGATGGTTTTTGTAATAGCCGCCTTAAAACCACTAAGATGGGTACCTCCCTCAGTGGTATTAATATTATTAACAAAACTAAATATATTTTCTACATAACTATCATTATGTTGGAAGGCTATTTCTACTTCTACACCGTCTTTTTGTCCCTCGCAGTAAAATGCCTCATTGTACAATACTGTTTTATGTTTATTAATGTGGGAAACAAATTCCTTTATTCCCCCTTCATAATGAAAAACTTTTTCCTTTTCCTGACCTTCCCTTAAATCTTTTAAGATAATTCTTAAACCCTTTGTTAAAAATGCCATTTCCCGAAGCCTTTGCCTTAATATATCATATTGATATTGGATTTCTTCAAATATCAAGGGATCGGGTTTAAAATGTACTAAAGTACCCCTTTTCTCCGTTTCCCCAATTACTTTTAGAGATTGCTTTACCTTTCCTCTTTCATATATTTGTTCATAAATCTTACCTTCCGTAAATATTTGGACCTTTAGCCATTCTGATAGAGCATTTACAACAGAGGCTCCTACTCCATGAAGTCCTCCGGATACCTTATATCCACTACCCCCAAATTTTCCTCCTGCATGAAGGATAGTAAATACAACCTCAACTGCCGGAATATTTTTTTGGGGATGCATTCCTATTGGAATCCCTCTTCCATTATCCACTACGGTAATTGAATTATCCTCATTAATATTTATCAGTATCTCATCACAAAATCCCGCTAAAGCTTCATCCACAGCGTTATCTACTATTTCATATACTAAATGGTGAAGCCCCCTAGAGGAAGTACTTCCAATATACATACCTGGTCTTTTTCTTACAGCTTCTAAGCCTTCTAGTATCTGTATCTGGCTTTCATTATAATCTGGGGTCATTAAAAACTCACTCCTTTTCAAAATACTTTTATCCTTTTATAATTGATAACCTGCCTATTAAACTAATTCTTTTCTGTAAAGTAGCTGAAGAAATCGGGGATAAGTAAATTTTATTTTTACCCCCTGCCTCCACAAGTACAATAGATTTTATATCATCTCCCGAAACAAGAAAAATAAAATCCTCTTCTTTAGCTACATCTAAAAATTCTTTATTTACCTGTGAGCTTTCCATTACTCCTATATCAAAAATTCCTATTAAATTTTTAACCGATATTTCTATATCTGCACCGATATGCAGAAACATATATTTTCCTCCTTAATAGACCCTATACAATAATTATATTTTAGCCCATTTAAACTTTCCTTACAAGATTCCGCTGTCCATAGGGGTAACTTTCCCATTTGTGACATGAAAAAGAGAACCTTTATGGACCTTTTTTAGTATATTATCTTCGATGCCCGTACAAGTTAAAATAGTTTGTATTTCACCTATATGCCAAAGTAAATCCCTTTGCCTATTTTCATCTAATTCGGAAAGCACATCATCTAAAAGAAGTATGGGGTTTTGCCCTATTTCTTTTTTTATTAAATCAATTTCAGCCAGCTTTAAAGATAAAACTGCACTTCTTTGCTGGCCTTGAGATCCATATACCTTAACATCCGTATTATTTATTTTAAATAAAATATCATCCCTATGTGGTCCTATGGAACTATTTCCAGTTTGAATATCTTTTAATAAAACATCTTTTAGCCTTAGTTTAAAACTTTCTTTATCTATGTTTGGGGAATACTCTATTTTTAGGTCTTCTTTATTTTCTGTGATATTGTTATGAATGATAGAGGCGAGTTTACCTATTTTTTTAACAAATTCTTTTCTTGATTGTATTATTTTCTCTCCAAAAGAAATTAATTGTTCATCCCAAATGTCTAGCATGGATTTATCTGATTTATGCATATTTATATTTTTAAGAACATAATTTCTTTGTTTTAAAACCTTATAATATTGTTGAAGATTGTAAAAATATATTTTATCTAATTGACAAAGTTCAATATCTATAAATCTTCTTCTTTCTTTAGGGCTGCTTTTGATTAATTGTAAATCTTCTGGAGAAAAAATAATTACATTCATTATTCCTAATAAATCACCTAGCTTTTGTATAGGAATTCCATTGAGTGCAGCTGACTTTTTACCGTTTTTAGCTAAATGAAAGTCTATTTTATCTATTCTTTTATTTTTATGGAGCATTAATCTAATATGAGCCTCTTCTTCATTCCAGTTTATAACTTCCCTTTCATGGGAAGTTCGATGTGATCTTGCTGTTGCACATAAATAAAGAGCCTCTAGTATATTAGTTTTTCCCTGAGCATTTTTTCCATATAAAATATTTAAATGTGGATTAAGGACTAAATTAAGCCTTTTATAGTTTCTAAATTGATATAAATCTACCTCACTAATATACATTATTCCCACTCCGTTAGTTGATTATAATATATATTTTTCCGCCAACTTCCACATTATCTCCATTTTTTAGCTTTTTTCCCCTTTGATTTACTATTTCATTATTAACTTTTATTTCATTTTGGGATATGAAATATTTAGCTTCTGAACCAGAGCTTACTATGCTTGTATATTTTAGAAATTGGTCTAGTTTAATATATTCCGTATTAATTTTTACCTTTTCCAAATTTATCACCTTTCTTTGTAATATAGAAAAAGTGCGAAAAACCTCGCACTTTTTATTATAACATAGTTAAAAAAATATTACCTGTAAATTATTTTCAATAAATTTAATTATTTAATCGTATTGGTAAAATAAGATATTTATAATCATCACCATCAATTGGTCTAATGATACATGGATTTAGGGAGGATATAAATTGGATTTTTATCTCCTCATCATCTATAGCCTTTAGGGCATCTATCAAATATTTTGGATTAAAAGCTATTACTAAATCTTTACCTTCTAGATGTATTGGCAGCTCTTCTCTTGCAGTTCCCAGTTCTGTATTACATGTGATTATTATTTTATCTGGATTTATTTCGATTTTTACGGGATTCTTTTTTCCTTCCCTTGAAATCAGGGCTGCTCTTTCGATACTCATAAGTAAATCCCTACGGTTTATTTGAATTATTGTTTCGTAATCCTTATAAAAACTACTCTCATATCTTAAAAAGTCTCCTTCAAGAAGCCTTGAAACCACTGTACTGTCCCTTAAATCAAACAAGATATGTTTATCTGTGAAATATATGGATACATCATCATCTTCAGAGGATAAAACTTTACTAATTTCTCCTAATGTCTTTCCTGGAACGACGACTTCGTTTTTTTCATTATCAATTGATAATGGTGTTTTTCTATAAGATACCCTGTATCCATCTACAGATACCATATGTAAAGCACTATCTTTGATTTGAATTAATTCTCCAGTAAGTATGGGCCTTGTTTCCTCCGTAGCCACTGAAAAAATAGTTTGCCGTATAATATCTTTTAAGGTACCTTGTTTTAATGCAAAAGACTTATCTTTTTCAACCTTAGGCAATTCGGGAAAATCTGTCCCTGGTTGTCCTGCAATTTTAAACTCTGAATTGGCACATTTAATAGTAGTCATAAACTCTGAATCTACTATAATCCTAACTTCATCTTCAGGTAACTTTCTTACAATTTCAGAAAAAATCTTAGCTTCTAAGGCTATACATCCTGTTTTTTCTATATTAGCGGGTATGGTACTTTCAATGCCAAGTTCTAAATCATTTCCTGTTAATTTAAGAAGATTTCCTTCTGTTTCTAGCAAAATACATTCTAAAATTGGCAAAGTAGTTCTATTGGAAATAGCTTTTAAAACAATATTAACACTGTCTAATAAATCATTTTTCATACAGGATACTTTCATTTTGTGAATAACTCCTTTCCTCTTATAAGAGATAAATAATAAAAAGGGTTGAGTAATCATAGTAGTAGGGGGTGTGGAAATGTGGAAAAGTATAAATACCGTGAGAATTAAGGGAAAAAAGTAATCTTATAAGGTTGTGGATATAATTATTAAAATAAAAAACTTATCCCCATTTATCACAAAAAAAATTCAACAAATCAATTATTCACATTTTATCCACCGTACCTTAACAAGGGGTTGTGAGTTTATTATTTACCCGTAATTTTTTTCTCCAGTTCAATGATAGATTGTCTTAAATCACTATCCTTTTCAATCTCATTGCTAATCTTTTCGAAACCATGAATAATAGTGGTATGATCCCTTCCACCGAACTTTTCACCTATTTTGGGAAGGGAAAGGTCGGTCAATCTTCTACAAAGATACATAGCAATTTGTCTAGGAAATGCAACATTTCTAGTTCTTTTTTTAGATCTTAGTTCCTCTGGTTTTAGATTGTAATAGGAGGCCACTATTTCTTGAATTAATTCAGTTGTGATGATTTTTGGTTTATCTGCACCTATTAAATCTTTAAGGGCTTCGCTAGCAAGTTCAATGGTTATAGTTTCATTTGCCAATGTTGAATAAGCAATAATTCTATTTAGGGCTCCTTCTAGTTCACGTATATTAGAAATAATGGATTTTGCTATAAATAAAATAACATCATTGGGGACACTAAGCCTTTCCAACTCAGCTTTTTTTCTTAATATAGCAATCCTAGTTTCTAAATCAGGGGGCTGAATATCTGCAATAAGCCCCCATTCAAATCTCGAACGAAGCCTGTCCTCTAAAGTTTTAATTTCTTTAGGGGGTCTATCACTGGAAATTATAATTTGTTTGCTGTCCTCATGAAGTGTATTGAAGGTATGGAAAAATTCTTCCTCTGTTCTTTCTTTTCCTGCAATAAATTGAATATCGTCTATTAAAAGGACATCAATATTTCTGTATTTATTTCTAAAAGCCTGATTTTTATCATCCTTAATAGAGTTTATCAATTCATTAGTAAATTTTTCCGATGAAGCATACAATACTTTTGCATTTGGATTCTGGGATAAAATATAATGGCCGATGGAGTGCATTAAATGGGTCTTTCCAAGTCCCACTCCTCCATAGATAAAAAGAGGATTATATGCCTTTGCTGGCGCTTCTGCTACGGCTAGGGCAGCAGCATGGGCCATTCTATTGCTATTACCTACTACAAAAGTATCAAAAACATATCTAGGAATTAAATTACTTTGGGTATCAAGGGGGTCAGGAGTTTCTTCCCTTGAAGGTAGCGATTTTGGAATTTGTTGAAATTCATTAGAAGTCACTATATTTACTTCATACTCATAATGGACAATTTGGGCTATAGCATTTTGAATAAGACGAGTATATCGATTTTTTAGAATATCTTTAGAAAAATCATCTAATGTTTCGATTACTAAGGTATTGTCATTAAGAGTTATGGGTTTTAAATTTTTAAACCAAGTTTGAAAACTAACAGGAGAAGTTTCTGCTTCTAGAATTTTTAATATATTTGGCCATTGTTTTATTAGTTGGTTTTCCATTAGAGATTCCTCCTATAAATATAAATAAAAAAATTATATTTTTCCATATACACAGATTATCCACAACTGTGTATAAAGTTAAACAAAAATAAACAAGATGTGTATAATGATAAAAAGACAACCTACCATATAAGTAATAAAAAATATTATTAACAAGTTGTTTATAAAGTTCTAAACAGTAAAAGAAGCTGAAAAAAAATAAAAATCAGGTAATAATAATAATTATGCACAAGGTTATCCACAGATTGTGAATAAGTTGTTTATGCAAGTAAGTTATTCACAATTCATTTTTATCATAACAAAATTCTTGTGGATAATCAATAATAAAAATATTTATCCACAGTGAATAATCAACAAATATGTTTTTATATGAAGAAATAGGTTCTTGACGAGGAAATGGTTATTTAATATAATTGTAATAGTGCTTACAAATAAATGTGTGTGGGCCCATATCGACTTATGTTGATTCGTGTGTAGACAAAAAGGAGGTGCTGAGAATGAAAATGACTTTTCAGCCAAAAAAAAGGCAAAGAAAAAGAGAACATGGATTCCGCAAAAGGATGAGAACAGTAGGTGGAAGAGCTGTGTTAGCAAGGAGAAGAGCTAGAGGTAGAAAAAAATTATCAGCATAAACAAGGCCGCATCATTGTGGCCTTGTTATACTATAGGCTTTTTATTATTTCCTCCAAGGTTTTAAAACATCAATTATTTAGGAGGAGCTTTATGAAATATACTGAATCACTAAAAAAGAATTATGAATTTAGAATTGTATATAATAAGGGAACTTCCATTGCAAATCGATTTTTAGTTATGTATAGATTAAAAAATGGAAAGGATATAAATAGATTAGGAATTTCAGTTAGTAAAAAAGTAGGTAATAGCGTTATTAGAAATAGAATCACCCGATTAATTAAAGAAAGTTATAGATTACAAGAAAATAAAATTAAAAGAGGCTGGGATATAGTTATTATTGCTAGGGTTCCATCTAAGGATTTAGATTATAAGGAGATATATAAGTCTCTCACTCATTTATTAAAAAGAAGTGGAGTATATGATTAAATATATATTTTCTATCAAATTATAAAAAAGGGAAGGAATGAAAATCTATTTTGAAAAGAATTTTTCTTTTATGTATTTCATTTTACAGACGGTTCATTTCCCCTAATAAACTCCCTACATGTCGATTTTACCCTAGTTGTTCATCATATACTTATCAGGCAATAGAAAAATACGGATCAATAAAGGGATGCTATCTTGGAATAAGAAGACTATTGAGATGCCACCCCCTTCATCCAGGTGGATATGATCCAGTCCCGTAATTTACTTATTAAGGAGGAAGCAAGTTGATAGATTCTTTAGCTAAGATATTAGGAGTCGTGTTAAATCAAGTTTTCGATGTTATATATGGGTTAAGTCCTGTTGGTTCTTTGGGTATTACCATAATTTTGTTTACTATTTTTGTAAAGGTTTTAATGCTTCCCCTTATGCTTAACCAGCAAAAATCTATGAAGCGTATGCAAAAGGTTCAACCAGAAATCCAAAAAATTCAAGATAAATATAAGAATAAAAAAGATCCTGAATCACAAAAGCAAATGAATCAAGAATTAGGGGAATTTTATCAAAACAACAAGATAAATCCTTTAGGTGGTTGCCTACCTTTAATCATTCAAATGCCCATTTTTCTTGCATTATTTAGGGTACTTCAACGAGCAGGTACATATATTACAAAACTTCATGATTTATATTACCTAATAGCAACTAAAATAACCACTGTACAAGGTTATGAGGTGCTTTTAAAAGAAATAGTAAAAGACAATCCAAGAATTAAATTAAGTGAAGATACATTAAAAACAGTAGAAGGAATACAATCTATTTTGCCCCAATTAACTACAAATGCATGGCATACGATAACAAGTAAATTTCCAGGAATTCCAGCCGATACCATTGTTAATAAGGAAAACATAGAGTATTTCTTAGGCATTAGTTTGGTTGATAGCCCCAGTGATTTGATGGGACAAGGAGTTATAGTTGCTGTGGTTTTATTTGTTTTTATATCGGGCTTTACAACATTCCTTTCATCTAAAGTAATGACTATGGGAAATAAGCAACAGCAAAATGATCAGGCACTTCAGACTCAGAAAACCATGAATATGATTTTTCCACTTTTGACAGCATGGATGACTTATTCTTTACCAGCAGGGTTAGGAATATACTGGATAACAAGCAACATATTCCAAATTGTTCAGCAAATAGGCATTAATAAATATATGGAAAAAGTGGGGGAAGGTGAATAAGATATGGATTTTATTGAAAAGATAGGTAGGACGGTAGAAGAAGCAATAACTGAGGGCTTAATTGAATTAGGTGTGACGAGAGATAACGCAGAGATTGAGATACTGGATAAAGGGTCTAAAGGATTCTTAGGATTAGTAGGTTTTAAGATGGCAAAGGTTCGCTTAAGGAAAAAATCAGATTCTATGGATAAGGCAATTGATTTCTTAAAAGGTATTTTCGAAAAGATGGATCTTGAAGCAGAAATAAATGTAAAAGAAAGAGATAAGGATAATTATCTGATGGATTTAAAGGGAGAAAATATGGGAATCTTAATAGGAAAAAGAGGTCAAACCCTAGATTCTCTTCAATATTTAGTAAATCTTGTTATAAACAAAGAAAAAACTAAATTCGTAAGAATTACCCTTGATACAGAAAATTATAGGGAAAGAAGGAAAGAAACCCTAGAAAACCTAGCAAAGAATCTAGCAAAGAAAGTAAATACAACTAAACGAAATGTTGTCTTAGAACCAATGAACCCTTATGAAAGAAGAATAATTCATTCTACATTACAAAATGATAAATCTGTTAAGACCCACAGTGAAGGTGATGAACCATATAGAAAAGTAGTAATTACCCCAGTTAATAACGGAAAAAACCCAGTCTAAACTGGGTTTTTTAAAATTAAAATATAATGGAGGAAAATATGATAGAAGATACAATTGCTGCTATTTCAACTCCACTGGGAACCGGTGGAATTGGAATCATTAGAATAAGTGGTAAAGATGCTTTTGCTATTACAAATAATATATTTAAAGGAAAAAAGTTTAAAGATTTGTCCCAAGCTAGGACTCATACTATTCATTATGGGCATATTTTTGATAAAGATAAAGTAATAGATGAAGTACTAATTATGGTTATGAAGTCTCCTAATACTTATACAAGGGAGGATATAATAGAAATAAATTGCCATGGTGGATTAGTTTCTATTAGGAAGGTTTTGGATGTAGTTTTAAAGATGGGAGCAAGGTTGGCGGAACCTGGGGAATTTACGAAAAGAGCTTTTTTAAATGGGAGAATTGATCTTTCACAGGCGGAAGCAGTTATTGATGTGATTACTGCAAAAACAGAGACATCTTTAAATACTGCTATGAATCAGTTAGAGGGAAACCTATCTATAAGGATAAATGAACTAAGAAATGAGTTATTAGAACTAATGGCACATATAGAGGCTTCTATTGATTATCCTGAATATGATATAGAAGAATTAGGACAAAAAAGGCTGAAGGAAAGTATCGAAGATATAAGGATAAAGATAAATCACTTATTAAAAACTGCAGATTCAGGAAAAATTTTGAGAGAAGGGGTTAAAACAGTAATAGTTGGAAAGCCTAATGTTGGAAAGTCCTCCCTCCTAAATGCTCTTTTAAGAGAACAAAGGGCAATTGTCACAGATATTCCAGGAACAACTAGGGATGTCCTTGAAGAATATATCAATATTTCAGGTATTCCCTTTAAAATTATAGATACGGCGGGGATTAGAGAAACAGAGGATTTAGTAGAAAAAATAGGAGTAAATCGCTCTAAGGATTTACTAGATAGGGCAGATTTGGTTATATTAATACTAGATTTATCAATTAATCTAGAAGATGAAGATAGAGCTATAATGGATTTGGTGAAAAATAAAAAAGTATTAATAGTACTTAATAAGACAGATTTACCCCCTATTATAGACAAAAAGGAAATTTATAATAGATTTTCAGCCAATAAAGTAATTGAAATGTCTACAAAGGATAGAAATGATATAGAAAAACTAGAAAAAGCCCTAAAAGAAATGTTTTATACAGGGCAAATTAGTATGGATGATTCTGTTATAATAACTAATGTAAGGCATAAAAATTCCCTAGAAAAGGCGGATATAAGCCTAAAAAGTGTATTGGAAAGCATAGATATGGGTATGCCTGAAGATTGTTTATCTATAGATTTAACCAATGCCTATAAGGATTTAGGGGAAATAACAGGTCAATCCGTACAGGAAGATTTAATTAAAAAGATATTCAGTCAATTTTGCTTAGGAAAATAAAAAGAAATAGGTGATTATATGAGCTACATTGCTTCAGATATAGATGTTGCAGTAATAGGGGGAGGTCATGCAGGATGTGAAGCTGCCCTATGTACTGCAAGGCTGGGTCTTAGCACTGTTATGTTTGCAATTAGTCTAGATAGCATTGCTATGATGCCCTGTAACCCCAATATAGGAGGTACCTCCAAGGGGCATCTTGTAAGGGAAATAGATGCCTTAGGGGGGGAGATGGGGAAAAATATAGATAAAACCTTTATTCAATCTAGAATGCTTAATACAGGAAAAGGTCCTGCAGTCCATTCCCTTAGGGCGCAGGCAGATAAACAGCGTTATTCAAATGAGATGAAGAAAGTCCTAGAAAAAACCCAAAATCTTTCAATAAAACAAGCTGAAATTGTAAAAATCCATGTGGAAAATAAAAAAGTTAGGGCGGTAGAAACTTCTAATGGGGCAATCTATAACTGTAAGGCTATTATTATAGCAACAGGAACATACCTTAGGGCCTGTTGTTATGTGGGGGAAGTTGCTGAACACACAGGACCTAATGGATTAAAGGCAGCAGACAAGCTAACAGATAACCTAAAAGAATTGGGGGTTGAACTATTAAGATTTAAAACAGGAACCCCTTCAAGGATTGACAAAAGAAGCATTGATTTTTCAAAAATGGAAGAGCAGCCGGGGGATAGAAAAATCATACCTTTTTCATTTACAACAAATCCCGAGAGTATAGAAAGAGAACAGATATCTTGTTGGCTTACTTATACTAATAATAATACCCATGAAGTTATAAGGAATAACCTTCATAGATCCCCTTTATATGGAGGAGAGATTAAAGGAATAGGACCTAGATATTGTCCTTCCATAGAAGATAAAGTAGTTCGGTTTGCAGATAAGGAAAGACATCAGGTTTTCCTAGAACCTGAGGGGGAAGAAACCACAGAAATGTATGTTCAAGGAATGTCTTCCTCCCTCCCAGAGGATGTACAGGTTTCTATGTTAAGGACCCTTCCCGGTTTGGAAAATTGTGAAATAATGAGAATTGGTTATGCTATAGAATACGATTGTATAAACCCAACCCAGTTAAAACATACCTTAGAATTTAAAGAAATAGAAGGTTTATTTAGTGCCGGGCAATTTAATGGGAGTTCAGGTTATGAAGAAGCCGCGGCCCAAGGCCTTATAGCAGGTATTAATGCAGTATCTAATATACTAAAAAGAGAGGTTTTTACAGTAGATAGATCGGAAGGATATATAGGTGTCCTTATTGATGACTTGGTTACTAAGGGAGTAAAAGAGCCATATAGAATGATGACTTCTAGAGCAGAATACAGATTGCTTTTAAGACAAGATAATGCAGATATTCGTTTAATGGAAAGAGGATATAGAGTAGGGCTTATTTCCAAAGACAGATATGAAAGGCTTTTAGAAAAAAAGCAATTGATTGAAGAAGAAATAAAAAGGATGAAGGAAACAATAGTGGGAGTTACACCACAGGTTCAAGAATTACTTAAGGTTAATAATAGTACCCCATTAAGATCGGGAATGCCACTTGCAGAACTTATTAAAAGACCTGAACTTGATTATTATAAGATTAGGGCAATCGATAAAAGGCCTATAGAACTTCCGGAAGATGTTAAAGAACAAGTTAATATTCAGCTAAAATATGAAGGTTACATTAAACGCCAAATGATTCAGGTAGAACAATTTAAAAAACTTGAAAGAAAACTTCTAAAAAAAGATATAAATTATAAAAATATTAAGGGGCTTAGAATCGAGGCGGCACAAAAACTAGATGAAATAAAGCCCGTATCCATTGGACAGGCTTCTAGGGTATCAGGAGTTTCACCAGCGGATGTATCTGTTTTATTAGTATATCTTGAACAACAAAAAAGAAATAAAAATCATAAAAATTAGGAGTAGTAACATGGAATTAGTAGAGTACTTAGAAAAAGGAAGCAAATCTTTTGGAAATAGTTTAAATAATAATCAAATTAAACAGTTTCTAGATTACAAAGGGTTACTTTTGGAATGGAATGAAAAAATGAATTTAACTGCCATTACAGAAGAAAAAGAAATAATCATAAAGCATTTTTTGGATTCGATTTCCGTAGGAGGTCTCTTTGACTTTTCATCTAAAGTTAAAGTAATAGACATAGGAACAGGGGCTGGGTTTCCTGGCATTCCCCTAAAAATTACATATCCAAATATTGATATTACATTACTGGACTCCTTAAATAAAAGAATAGAGTTCTTAAAAGAAGTTGTATCTAGACTTTCCCTTATGGATGTTAATGCTATCCATGGAAGGGCAGAGGAATTGGGGCAAGATAAAGACCATAGGCATAGCTATGATATTTGTGTGTCTAGGGCAGTTGCTCATCTATCAGTATTAGCAGAATATACCCTTCCTTTTATTAAGATAGGGGGAATGTTCATTTCAATGAAAAGTACCAATATAGACGAAGAGTTAAGGGATTCCAAAAAGGCAATACAAGTATTGGGAGGAGAATTAATAGATATAAAAGATATTGACATACCCTTTAGTGATATAAGACATAGGGTTCTTTTTATAAGAAAAGAACGACCAACCCCGACAAAATATCCTAGAAAACCAGGAAAACCAAGTAAAAGCCCTATAAGATAAATGGTTTATTGTAGAAATAAGCATTATTTAGACATAAAAAATTTTTTCGTTTGATAACATACTATGCTATAATACGACTAATAGCTACTTTTCGGATTGAATTATGGGGGGAGTTAATAAATAATGCAAACATATCAGTCGAAAGAATTAAAAATACAATGGATTTCTATTGATAAAATACGTCCTAATCCATATCAACCAAGAAAAACCTTTGATAAAACATCCATAGAAGAATTAACAAATTCTATTAAACAATATGGAGTAATGCAGCCTATTAGTGTTCGTATGATAGGTCATTCAAATTACGAATTGGTTGCAGGAGAAAGAAGACTTAGGGCATGTAAAAATGCAGGGCTTAAGGAGATTCCCGCAGTACTAATAGATGTAAATGATAAGGACAGTGCCATATTGTCCCTTATAGAAAATCTCCAAAGAGAAAATCTTAATTTTTTAGAAGAGTCGGAAGCCTACCATAATCTAATGCAAGATCACGGGTTTACCCAGGAGGAATTAGCAAGAAGCCTAGGAAAAAGCCAATCGACGATAGCAAATAAGCTTAGACTATTAAGATTATCCCCTGCAATTAAAAAGGATATACTAGAAAATAATCTTTCAGAGAGGCATGCAAGGGCTCTTCTTAAACTTCCGGAAGAAGATATGCAGATAGAGGCATTACAAAAGGTTATCATCCAAGGTTTAAATGTTAAAAAAACAGAAGAACTAATAAATCAAATGATTGAAAGAATTATCCATCAGTCAGAAGAAAAAAAAGAACAAAAAATGAAAAGGGTTTTAAGGGATATACGACTATTTACAAATACAATTCAACAAGCGGTGGATTTAATTCAGCAATCAGGGCTAGAAGCTAAGTATACAATGGAAGAAATAAATGATTTTTATGAAATAAAAATCAAAATACCTATGAATTAAGGTGGTACCTAAGGTACCACCTTTTTAATTTTCTAAAAAGCTTATACAGGTTTCATTAAAATGGAGGGTTTCTTCTTCGTGGGGCATGGATTTTGATTTATTGAATATATAAGAAGAAATAGACGGTTTAATAAGCAACCATTCATCCAATAAGGATGGGGGGACCAATTCATTTTCCTTTCCCCATATAATTAAAATATCAGAAGTTAATTGATTAAGGGCATTTTTAACATTTACATTCATATATCCCCCCATGAAGGAAGCTATAGGGTATCTTGAAGAGGGACCGTTTAAATGTGCCGCACCACTATAGTTATTTAAGAGGGAAGAAGATATAAGGGTAAAAGATTTATAGAGATATCTCTTCATAAAATAAAATATATATGGCTTAGATGAAATTATTTGATAAAAACTTGTCCCTATAATAGGCATTTCTATCATAATTTTTATTAATTTTGTTTTTAAAGTAGGATAGGATTCTTGTTTTTTTATTCCTGTAGGAGAAATTAAAACTAGTTTCCTAAATAAAGAAGGAGAATATGAAGCTGCCATGGTAGCAAAAGATGCTCCTTGCGAATTAGCAATTACGGAGGCTGGTTCTTTAATAACATCTCTAATAAAATCATGTATAAGTTGAACGTATAAGAAAGCAGTATAAGTAATCTTAGGTTTTGAAGACTGTCCAAATCCTAATAAATCTATGGTATATACTCTAAAATATTTAGAAAAGTAGGGTACGTTTTTTCTCCATTCATAGGAAGAGGCACCGACCCCTATACCATGAATAAGCAAAAGGGGGGGACCATACCCTTGAACTCTATAATGAATTTTTCCAAATTTCCAAGAATAAAAATTATGTTCTTTTTTGATTTTTTGATATTTAAAAGATGAAATTAAAAATATAACACGGTTAAATAAACCTATGAAAAACATAATAAAAACAAGGTTTACTAGCTTCTTTTTTTTCATAAAACCCTTCCTCTCATTAATTTACTTACATTATCTCCTATTCATTATGAAAAGAAAAGGGGAACTTTATTTTTTATATAAAAAGGAATTAAGAAATATATAAGCATCACAATAGTAGACAATACACCAGAATCATTTAGAAATATTATTATCAGTGACATAATTAAAAAGATGTCTCGCCATCTTTTATCGTATAGACTTATATTTTTAGGCTTTAATAGTAAAATCCACTGTAAAAACAATAAAATATTTAATGGGGGTGTAATCAAAAATAAAATTATTTGCCTTATTTTAATGTATAAAATTCCTATAGCAAAATCAAACTCCATATTCTTAATCGATTGTATCCACACACCCCAATGGGTAGAGGAGGTTTGAGTCAAATCCCAAGTGATAAAAACTTTTTGTAAAAGTATAAAGGCCAAGGTGTATCCTCCTATAGCAATATATTTTATAAGGAAATCTTCCCCGAGAATAAGGGTACATAAAATAGCAGAACAAAAAAGGCATAGCATCCCCCCTACATTAGCACCATATAAAGGGGAAAAAAACAGTATACAAATAAAAAGTGATACAATAAGTAAGGAGAATGAATATTTGATTTTATTTGAGTTTATAGTATATGATATACTTAATAAAGATCCAAGAAGTATTCCAATTAAATCATTATTCCAACCATAAAATCTCGTTCCATAGAATATATTGTTAAATCCTATAGGGCTTTGATATAAAAACTTCTGAGAAAAGGTAAAGTAAGTAAGAAGGAGTATATTAAAACCCCAAATACAAATAAATATATTCTTATAACTAATCTTAAAACTGTATAAGAGTAATCCAATTACAAAGGACAAAATAATGACCAATATACTTTTTATAATTCCATTTAAGTTTGAAAAATATGATATTCCAAAAACAAATGAAAAGGCAGGAATGAGAAATAAGATATAAGAAATAAGTATAGGATGTTTTTTCGAAATAAAGAAAGACAAAAACAAAATAAACATAAAAGCAAGCAAAATAAATCTTCCATATAATAGTGAGATATTTATATCATATAGTTGTCCCAAATAATAAATAGGATTTATAGATTCTTTTAAATAATAATCTATGGAGATATCATCCCTAGGATTGATAAGTGCAATGAAATCGGAATACTTAATAAATCCTTCTTTCTTGGTTGTACTGCTATGCATTAATCCCGATAGGTTTGATTCTATAAAAAGGGGATTAATTCTTTTGGATAAAGACGTAATAATAAGTGCTGTATTAGGAGGTTTAAAATATAATATCTCATGCAAATCAGCTTCCTTAACATCTTTGATTATTATAATTGGATTGTTTGGGGTATATTCCATCTGCAAATATTCATTAATATTTATTGATAAAACATTATTAAAGCCTTTATGTAGATCCGAATGAAGACTTTGGAAGTCCTTTTTAGGATAGGCATGCATTAGGGAATAAATACCATCAAGATTAAAATTATCAAGGACTATATCGGTACCCGAATATATAGCAATCAATAATTGCTTATTAGAACTTGGATTATTAAGATGTATTAAGTTGCTAGATTTGGAGCTAGTGTCATAACCTATTAAAAAAACTAGGAATATGGATAAGATAATGATAATTATGTAATTTTTCAAGATATCACCTGCTTTGTTGGCATTTTAAATTATAAATAGGGCTTTATATAGTTTATAAATATAAAGCTAAGGATATAAAGAAATGAAATCAATACAAGAAAAAAGCAAAACAAGTAAGTAATTAAATCCGAGGTATTTTTTTTATAAATATATAAGGTCATAGAAAGTAATATGATACTAGATAAAATTAAGAACATAGGTCTAACAATCCTTTCTTTAGAAATAGGATGGGGAAAGTTTGAGTTTTTATTCATTTATAAGAAAAGAAAAAATAAGAAGGATATTAGATTAATTTATCGAATAATAATAAAGAGTGTTTTTATTTAAAAGGAGTCTTGAAATGCCACATATTAATATGGATCAACTAGATAAGATTTTAAATAGGACGATAGATAGCATAGAACAAAGTAAAAATGAAATATATGATATAGCAGAACATGCCCAAAAAGAATTTCAGCAAATGAAAAAAAAATTATCAGGACTAAAAGAAGAAATAGCAAACTCCATTAAAATTATAGAAGAATATGAAAAAGATTTAAATAAAAACAAAGTAGAACTTATGCAGATTAATAAGAATTTTAATGAGTATTCTCAGGAACAAATGAAAGAGGCCTATGATAAAACAGATAAGATTAGGATTAACCTAGCAGTAGAAAGAGAAAGAGAGCAGATGTTAATTCAAAAAAGAAATGAATTAGAAATAAGGGTAAAATCTGCAGAAAAAACCGTTAATAAGGCTGAGAATCTCATTAGTCATGTGGCAGTTGCCATGAATTATTTAACAGGGGATCTTAAAAATATATCAAGTCATATTGAGGATTTACAAGAAAAGAAGAACTTGGGAATAAAAATATTAACAGCTCAAGAAAAAGAACGACAAAGGGTAGCAAGGGAGATTCATGATGGTCCCGCCCAGTCTATGTCAAATGTAGTTTTAAAGTCAGAACTTTGTATTAAGCTTCTAGATAGAGACACTACAAAAGCAAGACAAGAACTAATCAATTTAAAAGATATGGTTAGGGTTAGTATACAAGATGTAAGAAGAATTATATATAATTTAAGGCCTATGTCCTTAGATGACTTAGGGATTATTCCTACATTAGAGCGTTATGTATCAAAAGTTATGGAAGAAAGTCATTTAGTTATTAGATTTGTTACTGCAGGGACCCCCTTTAACTTGGCTCCTATTGTATCTCTTACCTTGTTTAGATTAACCCAGGAGGCGCTAAACAATATACTAAAACATGCCAATGCAACAGAGACCATTGTTAAAATATCTTTTTTGCAGGAGTATATAGAGCTATTTATTAGTGATAATGGGGAAGGTTTTGATATTGCAGAAATCCAAAAAAAAACAAAGGATAATGGAAGCGGTTTCGGACTTTCTAGTATGCATGAAAGGGCGAAATTACTAGGCGGGGAGTTTAGTATCCGTTCTGAAATTAACCAAGGAACCCGCTGCTACATTAGAATACCCCTTAAGGCAAATAAGATGTATTATAATATAACTACACCCTAATAGATGGAAAAGAGGTAGGTAATGTGGAGAAAAATATTAAAGTCATTATTGCTGATGATCATTCTATGGTAAGAGAAGGCCTAAAACAGCTCATTGAGCTAGAAGAGGATATTGAAGTTATAGATCAAGCTGGTAATGGGGCAGAAGTTATTGAGAGAGTCTTAGAAAAAACCCCTGATGTAGTATTAATGGATATTAATATGCCTATTTTAAACGGTATAGAGGCAACAAAAAAGTTAAGAGACAAAAAAATAGAATCCAAGATTATTATGCTTACCATACATAATGAAATAGAATATCTTTTTGAAACCGTGGAAATGGGGATAGATGGATATGTTTTAAAAGATTCGGAATCTGAAGTTTTAATTTCTGCAATTAGGGCAGTCTATAAGGGAGAATCCTATATTCAGCCCAATATGGCGGCTAAATTAGTAAAGAAAATGAGTAAGATTCAAAATGATTTAGGTGAAAAAATAGAAAACAAGGAACAATTAACGAGAAGAGAGATTGAAGTGCTGCAACTTGTTACAGAAGGAATGCTTAATAAGGAAATTGCGCAAAAACTATGTATTAGTGAAAAGACTGTTAAAAATCATATATCAAATATATTCAAGAAGATTAATGTGTGTGACAGGACTCAGGCGGCAGTATATGCCATAAGAGAACATATTGTAAATATATATCAAATATAATGATATACCTTGATTTTTTTTTGGGATAAAGATACAATCATATAAGAAGCTTGGTACTCTCGTCTTTTGGCGGGAGTTTTTGATATTATTTTTATGAAAGGAAGAATATAATGGACTACAAATTACAGATTGCGGAGCTTTTGTATAATAAGTTTAGTGATTTTTCTAGAGAAGAAATAACTTCCATGGTAGAGGTTCCACCTAATAAAGAAATGGGGGACTATGCATTTCCGTGTTTTAGATTGTCTAAAGTACTTAGGAAATCTCCAATTCAAATTGCCGAGGAAACAATAAAAGATATTATAGTACCGGATTACATAAAAGAAATTAAAAGTGTTTCGGGATATATTAACTTCTTTATTAATAAGACTAATATGGCTTTTAAGGTACTATCTGAGGTCCTAAAAAGAAAAGACGAATATGGCATATCTAATATAGGACAGGGGAAAAATATAGTAATAGATTATTCGGCCCCTAATATTGCTAAGCCTTTTCATGTGGGGCATTTAAGGTCTACAGTTATAGGGGGAAGCATCTACCGTATTCATAAGGCCCTAGGATATAACCCTATTGGCATAAATCACTTAGGAGACTGGGGAACGCAGTTTGGAAAACTAATAGTAGCCTACAAAAAATGGGGAAGCAAAGAGGCGGTAGAAAAGGGCGGAATTAAAGAACTCATGCGTATTTATGTATTATTCCACGAAAAGGCTGAAAAAGATGCATCCCTAGATGAAGAAGCAAGAAAGTGGTTTACCAAAATGGAAAATGGAGACGATGAAGCCTTATCTCTTTGGAATTGGTTCAAAGATATTAGTCTAATAGAATTTAATAAGGTATATAAATTATTAGGAGTAGAATTTGATTCTTATGCGGGGGAAAGTTTCTATAATGATAAAATGGCTCCTATAATAGAAGAATTAGATAAAAAGGGGATTCTAAAGGAAAGTGAGGGGGCTAAAATTGTAGATTTGGAAGATGAAAATATGCCTCCTTGCTTAATTACTAAAAGGGATGGAAGTACACTTTATGCAACTAGAGATATTACTGCAGCAATCTATAGGAAAAATACCTATGATTTCGAAAAATGTATATATGTAACCGCCTTAGCACAGAATCTTCACTTTGCCCAATGGTTTTCTGTAATTGAAAAGATGGGATATGACTGGCATGAAAAATTGATTCATGTCCCTTTTGGAATGGTTAGTATGGAAACAGGAAAACTATCTACAAGAAAAGGCAATGTTGTTTTGCTAGAGGAAATATTAAGTGAAGCCATAGAAAAAACCCGTCAAATTATAAATGAAAAAAACCCCAATCTAGAAGATAAAGAGGAAATAGCTAAGCAGGTAGGAATAGGGGCCGTAGTATTTAATGATTTAAGTAACAATCGAATTAAAGATGTAGTTTTTTCATGGGATAAGGTATTAAACTTTGATGGCGAAACAGGGCCTTATGTACAATACACCCATGCAAGAGCTTCGAGTGTTTTGAGAAGAGCAAATACAGAGATAGATGATAATATCGATTATAATGTACTGACGGATTCTTCTTCTGTTGATGTGATAAGACTTATAGGAGAATATGGCGAAAAGATAAGAGAGGCTGCCGATAGGTTAGAACCTTCTCTTATGGCCCGTTATATAGTGGATCTCTCACAAGCATTTAATAAATTTTATCATGATAATCCTATATTGGTTAAGGAAGAAGAAGTAAAAAAAGCAAGATTGGCCCTTGTATTTGGAGTGAAAGTAGTGCTTAAGTCAGGACTTTCGCTTTTAGGAATTAAGGCTCCGGAAAAGATGTAGGAGGGGTTTCTTGAAAAAAATAAAATTATTTTATAATCCGGTATCGGGAGATAAAAGTTTTTTACTTCAATTAGATATATTTATTCAAAAGTTTCAAGGTGCAGGTTATGATGTCAGTATTTTTAGAAGCAGTAAAAAAGGGGAGATTGGTGAAGCTCTTAGAAGGCTACCAAATGAAAAATACTCTATATTAGCCGTCGCAGGGGGAGATGGGACAGTTAATGAGATGGTAGATGCCATGATTAGAAACAAAATAAATATACCTTTGGGAATTTTCCCAGTTGGCACTGCTAATGATTTTGGAAACCATCTTAATTTACCAAGGGACGTGGCCTCATGCTGTGAGGTTATTTTAAGAAATAACCTTAGGAAAGTTGATATTGGAAATGTTAACGGAAAATACTTTATCAATGTATGCAGTGGGGGGCTATTCACAAACGTATCCCAAAGTATAGACATTAACTTTAAAAATACTTTAGGGAAGTTGGCTTATTATATAAAAGGAATAGAGCAGCTCCCTAATTTTAAACCTATTCATCTTAAAATAGAAACCCCTTCTAGTAGCTTTGAAGACATGTTTTATTTATTTTTAGTATTGAACGGAAATAGTGCCGGAGGTTTTGATAGGTTAGCTAAAAATGCCTCTGTGGAAGATGGGATATTTGATTTTATAGGAATTAAAGCAGGCTCTCTCCATGAAATTGCTATATTGTTTTTGAAGATTTTAAAGGGAGAACATCTAGATGATGCTAATGTATTATTCTTAAGAGAAAGTAAGTTTAGGATTTCTTGTTTAGAAAAAGATGAGCAGTTTTTTGAATCAGATGTAGATGGGGAAGGGGGTCCAGCCTTACCCCTTGACATTGAAGTGTGCCATAAAAAACTTCAGGTTTTTGCAAACATATAAAGAGATTACAACAAAACCTAGATATCTTTTTTAGATATCTAGGTTTTGTTTCACGTGAAACATTTAGATAAATATAGAGGTTTTATTTAAAGAATATATAGTCTTTGAATACTTTTGTTCAATATAATAAAATTCATGGTATAATAAAATAAAACCCATAAGAGGTGAAATAAATTGGGAAAAATAATTGCTGTATTTAATCAAAAGGGTGGGGTAGGTAAAACAACCACAACGGTTAATGTTTCCGCAGGACTAGCAGAACTAGGATGTAGGGTACTTACTGTTGATACGGATCCCCAGGGGAATACCACCAGCGGCTTGGGAATTAGCAAAAATGAACTAGAAAAGACCATTTACAATGTACTTTTAGGACAAGTTGATATAAATAGGGTTACGCTAGACACACCTATGAAAAACCTAGAACTCATCCCTGCCAATATGGATTTGGCTGGAGCAGAGATAGAACTTTTAGATATTCCTAAAAGAGAATACCTTCTAAAAAATATTATAAAGGATATGAAAGAAGAATATGATTATATATTTATTGACTGCCCCCCGGCAGTAAATATATTAACATTAAATGCTTTAACTGCAGCAGATTCCGTATTAGTGCCTATTCAATGTGAATACTATGCCTTAGAGGGATTAACACATTTAATTAGCACCATTAGATTGGTTCAGCAAAAATTAAATTCGAATCTTTATATAGAAGGGATAGTCTTTACAATGTATGATGCTAGGACAAACCTATCCTTACAGGTAGTTGAGGAAGTTAAAAAACATTTTTCAAGACAAATATATACTACCTTGATTCCGCGGAATGTAAGGCTCGGAGAGGCCCCCAGCCATGGACTTCCAATTATGATGTATGATGAAAAATCAAAAGGAGCTGAAAGCTATAGATTATTAGTAGAAGAAATATTAGAAAGGAAGGAAGCATAGTGGCAAAAAGAGGATTAGGAAAAGGGCTTTCTGCCCTAATTTCTGATTTACCAGAAGAAGACAATAAAGGACAAGTTAAAAAAGTATCTATCAATGAGGTAGAACCAAATAAAAAGCAGCCGAGAAAGATATTTGACGAAAAAAAGATGGAAGAGCTGGCAACTTCCATAAAGGAACATGGGATTATCCAACCTCTTATAGTAATAAAAAAAGATAGTTTTTATGAAATAATAGCAGGAGAAAGACGATGGAGAGCCGCAAGAATGGCAGGATTAAAGGAAGTCCCCGTACTCATCCAAGAATACACAACTAGGGAAGCCATGGAAATTTCTTTAATAGAAAATCTCCAAAGGGAAGATTTAAACCCTATAGAAGAGGCAAAGGCTTTTGAAACACTGATTAATGCTTTTTCCCTTAAGCAGGAGGAACTGGCAAAGAGGGTAGGGAAAAGCCGTTCTACAATTGCCAACACCCTAAGGCTCCTCCAATTAGATGAGAGCATCCAAAGTCTTTTGATACAGCAACTTATAAGTGAAGGCCATGCTAGGGCTATTTTAGGACTTGCTGACAAGGATTCTCAGTTAACCGTGGCAGATAAAGTACTTAAGGATGGATTAAGTGTTAGAGCAACCGAAAAGTTAGTAAAAACTATATTGGAAAAGCCTAAAAAGAAAGAAACCTACAAAGAAATGAGCCCAATTTTTAGAGAAATAGAAGATAGGATTAAAAACATATTAGGAACAAAGGTTCAAATATCTAGAGGAAAAAACAAAGGAAAGATAGAGATAGAATATTATTCCGATAACGATTTAGATAGAATCTTATATTTAATACAGTCTATAGATAACAAAAATTTAGAGGTGAAGTAAATGAACGTCTTGGAATGGATTACAACCTATGGGAATTGGATTACAATAGGACTTGGAATTTTTTCTATTATTTTATTCATTAGTATAATAATATTATCCATAAAACTAAATAAGTTGCAAGACAAGTATGAATATTTTATGGGAGGCGGAAGTGCTAAACCCCTAGAAGCCCTCCTTATGGATTATATAAGCAAGGTAAGTAGTGTAGAAGAAGAAAATGAAAGGATTATAGAGGCCTATAAGGTTATGAGAAGAGACATAGACAACTGCATTCAAAAAGTAGGTATCGTAAGGTATAATGCTTTCGGGGATGCGGGGGGAGAGTTATGTTATGCCATAGCCCTCTTAGATGAACATGATGATGGTATCGTCATTAATGGAATTCATTCAAGGGAAAATTCTTACACCTATGCAAAACCTATAGAAAAGGGAAGATGCAATTATGCATTATCTGCAGAAGAGGAACAGGCAATACAAAAGGCCCAATTAAGAAATAAGATGCTTAGCATCTAAGCATAAAGTGCATAACAAATACCTCCATGGAAACAATATATATGGAGGTGTTTTTATGATTGTGGGAATTCAAAGGGGACTAGAAGGATATAAAAAAAGATTAGAAGAAAGAGGCTATAGGATCTATTATGAAGATGAATATAATTATCCCGTAGATGCTTATATTTATATGAACCATCCCAATATAATGGATACAGATTATGACCATGGGCCGACTTTAACTGCATCCATAGAAAAAAGATCCAATCACAAGCATAGTGGAATATTACTTATAAATGCACTAAATAAGGACATTGACCAAATAGAAGAGATTTTAAATAATAGGGTATATTCTCCCCTATTTTAAAAAAAGAGCAGCTAAATGGCTGCTTTTTGCTCTTTTATATTAATGTTATTTTTTATATAACTAAGGGCACCCCTAAAGGAGGGAATCATAAATAAGGCAACGGTAAGGGCCAGCTCTACCCCTATATAGGAAAGATTATAAAGAAGTGAATAAACAATGGCACTATATCCTTCCCAAGCATAAGAACCAAAGAAAATCCATCCAGATAAGAAAGAACAGATAAATCTCCCTGATACTCCTACGCAATATCCATATATAAGTGAATACTTGCCCTTTCTAAAAAATCCAGAAAGCCCCAAAGCCCCAAAGGCCAGAGGATAATCTAATAAAAGTTGAATTGGATGAACTACAGATGCTCCAAAAGCCAATTGTAATAGCCCATGGGTAAGTCCTGCTAAAATGCCTTCTAAAGGACCAAACCAATAACCTACTAGTACTATGAACATCATGGAAAATGGAGTAACTGAACCCCCCTGGGGAAGTGAAAACATAGTAATAGTGGATAGGACCGTCGCTAGGGCTACGGCTATTCCAGAGTATGATAAGGATTTAGTAGAAAAGTTCTTATCCTTATACAGTTTGCTTACAAAAATTGTGATAGCAATAGCGATAACAAGCATAATAGCCCCTTTACCCATAGGGGAATCAAAAAAACCTTGTAAAATTTCTTCTGAAAACATAAAAATCCTCCTTAATCTTGTCCGCAGGAGGTTTACCATATTACGCTTTCCTTCGCCAGCATTATCTGGATCAGGTACAAAGGGTTAGTGCAATGCACAATCTCAGCCAAAGGCTCCCCTAGCGGACTTATATTTAGTTAATAAAGAATGCATTCTTGTAATCAATATATATCAAATAATATAAAATGTCAAATAGGTTTGACTGGGGAGTATAAATTAAAAAAGTTTAAAACTTCATGTGTAGGATTATACATAAAGTCTTAAACCTTTTTATGAACTAGGAAGGTTCATTTTGTTTGCAAGGAACCAAATTTCTCTAGTTGATAGTTGCAATATATAACAATGTATGTAAGAATATAAACAATATTGATGAAAGTGAATTTATTAGGAAACCAATATGGAGAGGAGAATGTAAATGATTAAACTTAAAAAGTTTGTAGCAATCGGACTAGCACTAATGTGCTCAATGTCCACAGTGACAGCTAAAGGAATGGACTTAAATCTAGTTATAAATGGTAGCACTGTTGTACCAACTGTAAAACCTTATGTAGATAAGGGCAGAACTATGGTACCACTTCGAGTAATCAGTGAGAGTCTAGGTGCCGAAGTATCCTACAATCAAAACACTAAAAGGATTACTATCACAAAAGGTTCTAAAAAGATTGAAATGACACTAGGTGAGTACCAAGTAAAAATAGATGGTATAACTGAAGTCATGGACACAAAACCTGTAGTGAAAAATAATACAACAATGGTGCCATTACGTTTCATAAGCGAAGCCCTTAACTGTGATGTCGTTTATGATTCCAAGAAGTATACCGTAATTGTAACTGGTGACATTTCGTCATCTGGAGGTGGTTCTGGTGGGAGCATATACATACCCGATGCACCAGTCATCACAGACGCTTGGGGTAGAAAAAGTAGAACTACTAATCTACCTAAGAATGCGAAACATTTTCCTTATATTGCCGAGGGAGTTCCGAATTGGTGTTACGAGCAACAACCTTGGAATGATAATTTTTTTGGTACTTGGGTTGTGGATAACGGAGTGAAAAATGCAAAACAAGTTTCGGCATTTCCACTAACCGCTATGGGTAACGAAACCAGTGACATACGTAGAGCCATGTTCACTTGTTACCCACTGTTGGATGAATTTATTGATGCTCAACTAAACTTCGACTACCGAACAGTTGATGAAGAAAAATTTGTAGACGTAATGCGTCGTTCCATAAACAAGTACAGCATGAAATTAAGAACAGAACAAGCTGTTGAAGACCTTGCACGTGGTTATATCGAGTATGCAAAAACTTATAAAGTATCATCCAAGGTTGAATACCAGATATTACCAGAAACTGCATGGATTTCTGCTGACGCAGATTTATCCTCATTTAAGGTTAGTGTGTGGATGAAACTAACCCCATTAACCGTCCCCTCTGAATCAAGTAATAAGGTGTGGGATGACTTCGGTTCAATGTCAATTCAGAAAGATGGTACTCCACTCGAAACCTCAGCTTTAGAAGCAGGTAAAACATACGAAGGAATAGTAACCTACACATTCATGTATAATGATGACATCAAGGGCTACCAACTTCATTATAATGGAACCGAAGCCCTTTGTCAGATAAATCCTAAAAAAGATTTATTAAATGGTGTAGCTCCTTCAATGAAAGACCCTAATCGCCAAGAAAAGTTCTGTTATGGTTGGATGAAAGAGGGCTTGCTTTTATCCCGCTATGAACAAAAAGATTTGTGGAAGTACGAGGACTTTGACAAATAATACATTGGAGGTGTTATATAGTTTATGTGGGTCTTGTGCAAAAATTAACATTGCATGAGGCTCACTTTTTTATTATACTAGATATGAACTAGATTCATATGAACTAGATTCACGAGATACTAAATTAATACGAACCGCATTCACATGAACCC
Source organism: Candidatus Epulonipiscium sp. (assembly GCA_012519205.1). Lineage (NCBI taxonomy): Bacteria > Bacillati > Bacillota > Clostridia > Lachnospirales > Lachnospiraceae > Candidatus Epulonipiscium > Candidatus Epulonipiscium sp. The sequence continues at coordinate 31,091 of JAAYQR010000003.1, forward strand.
CATTCATGAAATAATAATGTATTAGTAGGTGATTAAAATTAGTAAAAAAGTAAATATAACAAAAGAATTTATAATTGAAACTGTAGGTAAGAGATATAAGTTAAAATATGAAGATATAAACATGAAAAAGATTGCAGATGAATGTGGGATATCTGTAGGACTATTGTATAAGTATTATCCTGCCAAGGATGATTTAATAAATGATATTTTTATGTCGGAATGGAATGAAATAAGAAAAGCACTAATATCAGAACAATCGAAATATGATGATGTAACTACCAAGCTTTGCCTATTGCAGTATAAAGTTCAGCATATACATAATAAATTTAGGAATGTTATTTATAATCTTTATGTAAGGGATAATTTTAATAAGTACCCTGATTTTTTCAATAGCATAGAAGAGATGATAGAATCTATTTTACAAGAGGGAAAAGCGTCTGCTAACATAAAACCTAAAATAGACATAAAAAAAATGGGTAAAATATTATCGTATAACATAATAATCTCCTTAAATGAAGAATTAGATTATTTTATATATTTTTTTAGGACTATACTTTTTTCATAGAAGATAAAAAATGTATGGTATAATATAATTTATAAGGACAACATTATCTACAATTATCTAAAATGAAAGGAAAAATAAAATGACATACAAGATGCTAGTAACAGACATGGATGACACACTACTTAATGACGACTTAGAAATATCTTATGAAAACGAAGAGGCTATAAAAAAGGCTATGGAAAAGGGAGTCAGGGTAGTATTATGTTCAGGAAGGTCTACCACCTCTATGGATAAATATCTTGAGCAGCTCAATTTGAAAGAAAAAGGACAATATGGGATATCTTGTAATGGAGCAGTAATATTTGATACTATTACCCTTGAGCCTGTGGAACAAGAAAGTTTATCAAGGGAATATGCAAAATACCTATTTTCCTTTGCCAAAGATAGGGGCCTACATATTCAAACCTATCAAAATCATGATTTGATAGTAGAAAGAAAAAATGAATATACTGATATGTATGCAGATATAACAGGGACTAAGCCCGTGGAAGTAGGAGATTTATTAAGTTGGATTAAGGAAGATGTCCTTAAGGTTCTTATTCAAGATAACCATGAAAAATTACTAGAAGTAGCCAAGGAACTAGAAAACTGGGTTAAAGGGAAGGCTCATATGTATTTTTCCAAGCCGTTTTATTTGGAATTTACCAGCATGAATGCAAATAAAGGCCTATTTGTAAAAAGGTTAAGGCAAAGATTAGGGTTTAAAAAGGAAGAAGTAATCTGTATAGGGGATAGTTTTAATGACTTATACATGATAGAAGAAGGGGGCCTTGGGATAGCTGTAGCCAACGCTCATCCCGATATTAAGAAGGTAGCCGATTATGTGACACATAATGATAATAATCATCATGTAATGAAAGAAGTAATTGAAAAGTTTATATTATAGTGAATGTTAAACAAGTACTCCTTAATAAAATATATAAAGAATGTATTAAGGAGTTTTGCTATGGAAGAATATAGGGAGATTTTAAAGAAGTTTCTTTATAACTTATTAGAGCAACTTTTGTTACTGATAATTATTATATTTATATTTGTCGGTATATATATACCCATTAGAAATACCGCAAAACAGATTAATGGTAACAGGGAAATAATCGATCAAATGAGAAAAAATAATTATGAAGTGGAAATAAAAGATAAAAAGTAGGTACATCCTACTTTTTATCTTTTATTTTCCGTTTATAAAAAAAGGACATATATCATGTTCTTTAGGAAGTTAACAAATCCTCTATAACTATATCTAAATTTTCATCCTTGCTTAAATCTATATATTGACCATCTTCTAACTCAACCAAAGGTCTAGTCGGCTTATTGGGGTAAAGATATATTATTTTTCCTTTTTGGTCTGTACTAAGATTAACCGTACATCCAATATAAAATGTAGCAATATTATTTAAAAAGGTAGACGCAATCTCGGGATCAATATTAAAAAAGCTTTCTCTAGAAATCATTTCAGCTGCCTTAAAAGGAGATATCCTTTTGTGGTAAGATCTATCCGATGTAAGGGCATCATAAATATCAGCGATGCTAATAATTTTCCCAAACAGGTGAATTTGACTTCCCTTAATACCAAAGGGGTAGCCTGTACCATTTTCTTTTTCATGGTGCATCAAAACCCCATAAGCCACATTAGGGGTAAGACCAATCATATCCTTTACGATCTCATAGCCGTGAACTGGATGTTGCTTTATTAATTCAAATTCTTTAACCGTGAGTTTTGCAGGTTTATTCAAAATCTCAAGAGGTATTTTGTATTTTCCAAGATCGTGAAAAAGGGCACTATAAGCTAATTGTTTTAAATCCTTGTCATTAAGAGATAGCCATTTTCCTAAGGTTGTGGAAAGGAGACAAACATTAACACAATGGGTATATGTGTATTCATCACAATTCTTGATGAGATTTAAACAATATAGAATATTATTTTTAGCAAAAATCTGTTCTAAAAGAGTATTGACGATGTTTCGAACAGTACTTATTTTCAAGGTTTTACCAAGTCTAACATCATAGGCAATCTGACGCATTATTTTTGTTGCTTCCTTGTAATAATCCATATACAATATTTCATCAAATTTCACGGTTCTAACTAAATTATCGCTTATTTTATCATTGACAATTTCTAAAGTATATACATATTCAACATTATGTTCTATGAGCTTATCGATTACTTTTTGCTCAAATACATATCCCTTTTTTAAAAGCATATTTCCAAAGGGGCTGTCTAAATCCTTTCCAAGGATCATTCCCGGCTCTAGCATGTCGACAAGGGTCCTTCGAATATATTCCATATGAACACCCCTAACATATAAGATACTATTATTTTATATAAAAGTAGTCTGAAAGTAAAGCAAAATCAATAAAAAAGACCTGGGCTTCAGGGGGGAGAAGCACCAGGTTGAGGGGGGATTTAGCGATGTACCTTATATTGGGTACACTTACATAATAACCAATTTGATTAACTTATATACATGGTTATTAATATTTTTTAAAAAAATTATTTATTGGAACAAAGCATTCATTATTTTGATAACATCTTCATTAATTACTTTATAAGTAATCTCCAAACCGCACCTGTCTCCTTCGATAATACCTGCAGATCTCAATTTTGAAATATGCTGAGAAACAGTAGATTGAGGGAGGCCAATACAATTTTGCATGTAAGAAACATTACAGCCATCGTTTTCTAATAGCCCCTTTACAATACAAAGCCTAGCCGGGTGCCCTAAGGCCTTTAATAACTCTGATTTTTTTTCCAATGCCTTTATATCCATAAGATCACCCCAAAATTAGTTTTAATATTATAATATTATGATAACATGAATAAGTCAATAAGATATTATTGGTTTTATGGGTATATATGGAATATGTTGACAGAAGGCAAGGCACATGTTATACTGTTCAAGTATAATAATTTGGAGAAGTACTCAAGAGGCTGAAGAGGTGCCCCTGCTAAGGGTATAGGTCGGGCTAAACCGGCGCGAGGGTTCAAATCCCTCCTTCTCCGTCCAAATAACTCTGTTTAATTTCAGAGTTATTTTTTTATAGTCTTGATTTAGAATTTTTAGACTTTCACGTAGAAATAGTTGAAAAATGGAAAAATAATTGTTATACTAGAATTTAAAAATAAACCTTTTTAGATAAAAATATATATGTGGAGGGAAGGCTATGAATGACATGATGATGAATTATCTAGCTGAGATCATAAGTAATATTTCAGATGCTCAAAGTGCAATATTGAAAGAAAAACAGCTACAGTATAAAATCACACCTAATGAAATGAGAATCATTGAAATCATTGGAACAAACTGCAAGCCTAAGATGATGAAAGATATTGCAGAACTTATGTCTATGACTAAAGGTGGAATGACATTTTTGATTGACAAGTTAGAAGAAAAAAAGATGGCAAAAAGAAAACAGAATGATTCTGATAGAAGAGTTTTATACATTGAATTAACAGATATGGGGAAAGAGGTTTTTGAGGATTATAACAGGAATAAATATGCTATTTTATACCAGTTAGTTGAAAATATGAATTCTTCCACAAAAAAGTTAGTTGCGGAGGAATTTAACAAGACATTAAAAATGATTGAAGAATCTGTTTAAAGTCCGTACATATATTATTTTTAAATTATGTATAGAACCATCTAAAAGTATCCAAACTAAGTTTGAATGGAGGTGGTTCTATGAATAATAGAGAGTCTACAGCGAACCAAGAATACAAAGGTTCCGATTTAGAAATTGCAGATCAAGTACAAGCAGAAGTTACTGCAAATAAATCCCCAGATAAAACAAATAAGTCTAAAACAGAGATGGAGTTTGTAAGTAATTTTAATCCTGATGATTTTGAAGGAGATATACGCTAATGCCTAAAGTAAAGTCTAAGACTTTACTTTTTATTTTGTTTTTCTATATTTATTTGACAGTTTATATATTAGAATATACAATCTAAATTGGACTAAAGGGCAAAAAAAGTTACAAAATAATAATTAAAATTAGGAGAGGATGAAAACAATGAGGACGCTTGTGGATAGTTTTTCATTAAGGGAAATTAATTTTGCAAAAACAAGATTAAAGATTTTACAAGTAGTAAAAGAAAGGGTCCTTGAAAAGGATTTCGAAGAGGTTACAGTAGATGAAATATGTAGGTATGCAGAAATATCTAGGGGGACTTTTTTTAATTATTTTCCTACTAAGAATGATATCTTTAAATATTATATAAGGATATGGAAAATAAAAATGGGTCTAGAAATGGCTAAGCTTAATTTTAAAGAAAAGACAGCAGAAGGAAAACTAATTGTTTTATATAGTAAACTAATAGGAGAAAACAAGGAATTTCCAGGGTTTTTTAGGAATTACTTAAAACATATCATAGATGCAAAAGAAATCGATGATGAAATAAAGCTGACCCAAGCAGAATTTGCATATGAATTTCCTGAAGAGGAACTAGATATCGATGAGATAGAAGCACTTAATAGCCTTTCTTTAGATAAGATTCTAAAAAATATTTTAAATGAAGGAATTATTAAGGGGGAGTTTAAAAAAGACTTGGATGTAGAAAATTCTTCTATGTTTCTTATCTCAATTTTCTTTAGTCCTATTATAATATACAGATTTATGAGTGAATCCTATGATTTAAGAGAGTATTATGAATACACCCTAGACCATTTGTTTCAAACTATAAAAGCATAATACTTATAAAAACAATATGCGAAGTTAACATAAATTGGCATATTGTTTTTTTCTTTGTTATTGACATAAAATAAAATATAAAATATAATTTACAGTGGGTTACAAGCAGTCCATAGTTTTAGTAAATATAAGAAAATATATAATCTAAGGGATTAGATAATCAAGGATTATAGAATCAATTATGAAATATGCACGCATAGCTCAGCTGGATAGAGCATCTGACTTCGGATCAGAGGGTCGAGGGTTCGAATCCTTCTGCGTGCGTTAAACCCCTATAGTTTCATAGGGGTTTTTTATATAGGAAGGAGGTAATCATGGGAACCTATATAAGTGCTGTAGGATTTAGCAGTATTAACAAAAAGAGGCAATGGGATATTTTAATTGATGAAGTTTTAAAAAACTCGGATAAACAACTTGTAACAAATCATGATGAAGAACATATTTTTATAGAGTACTATAAAGAATATGGAAAAGGCATGGGCGTTGTCCTAAGAGGTCTTTTAGATAATGATCAAGATATTGATTTGGAAACCTGCGATCCATATTTTGAGGCCAGGTATACAGTAGATATAGCAGAGATAGAAATTGAAGAGGAAGAAGACGATTATTTTTATTTTGCTATTTATGAGGATGAGCAAAGTGGTTCAGAAATCGTTTTTCAGCTTCAAAATATAATAGAATACCTAGAAATTAAAGGGGATAAAGAGGTATTTATTGATGGAATTAAGATTGTGGGGTTGGCATCTAAGGGAACAGTCATCCTTCCTGTAGAAAAAACGGACTCCGATGTAGAATATGAAAATGAACAAAATGAATGGAAAAAAGAGCTCTTTAAAAGAGCAAGGCAAGGGGATGAAGAGGCTAGAGAAATATTAGATATGGAAGCGGAAGAAGCAGCAGATATTATCGAAGAAAGGCTCCAAAATGAAGACTTCTTATCCGTGATAGAGGGATATTTTATTCCAATTGATTATTTAGATGCAACGTATTCTCTTTTAGGAACAATTCAAGAAGTAGAAATAATAGAAAATAACCAAACAAAAGAAAAGGTTTATTGGATGCTGGTTGAGACCATAGGTATGAAAATTGAAGTAGCAATTAATGCCAAAGAATTAGTTGGTAATCCTATGGTAGGTATGAGATTTATGGGAATGTGCTGGATGCAGGGGACAGTTATTTTTTCTTAAATTTATAATTTATGAAATCAGTACTTGACTTAGGAAACAAGTATCTGTAAAATAATTAAGGACGCCTAAAGGCGTCCCGCAATAATTTCATAAAATGTTTCCGTAGCTCAGCAGGATAGAGCGACTGCCTCCTAAGCAGTAGGCCGTGGGTTCGAATCCCGCCGGGAACAGCAAAAAGCCTTACAAATTAACTTGTAAGGCTTTTTTATGAGACAAAATGGAGGAATTCATTATGGAAAAGACTAAGTTAGTAGAAAGTACTCAAGATTCCAAAGGGGAGTTTTCATTCTTATGGAATATAGAATCCTTTAATTTTAAGGTGTAAAAGATATAGCTGTATGATACAATATATTAGTATTATTAAAAAACAAATACAGGTGTTAATATAAGGGGTGATTGTATGAAAAAGTTAAAATATTTTATTTTAGGTTTTATGGTATCTACACTTTTACTTACTAATCCAGCAGTTAAGGCAGCGGATTTCTTACAAAGCATTAAAGTAGTTTTTAGTAATATGCCCATATATATAGAAGGGCAAAAGGCTCAAATTAAGGAAAAACCCATGATATATGAAGGAACCACTTATTTACCCATGCGAAGTATTGCTAAAGCTCTAGGTAAGGAAGTACGCTATGAGGCAGATAGCCGCTCTATCTATATATATACCAAGGGTAATGAACCCGTTATGGATAATAAGAAAGATGATAATGTGGAGGATAAGATAGATTCAAAGGAATTTAACCTATACAATATATCCATAGGAGACGATAAGGAACATGTGATAAATAAGCTAGGCGATCCCGATAGACAGGACGCCTCAGAATATGGATTTACATGGTTTATATACAATAAAGATTATAAAAATTATATTCAAGTAGGTATAAAAGATAGCAAGGTAGTCGGGCTTTATACAAATTCAGCCAATTGGCAATCTAAAAAAGGTATTAAATTTGGTTCAACTTATTTAGAAGTACAAAATGCCTACAAAACCCCTCTTACCTATATCCAAAAGGGAAATACGAAGTATTACTTTAGCAATAGTATAAAGGAATCGAATACCTTCTTAATTGATGATGCCTATACAACTATTTTTTATGATATGCACAAAAATCAAACCGTAACTTCAGTCCTTATTATTGAAAAAGACACAGAACTAACCCTAAACGGCTTTTACGGAGAGGGTAGTAAAGAACTTATAAAAGCATATGAAAAACAAATATTTGATTTATCAAATGCAGTAAGAGTAAGAGAAGATTTAAAGCCATATAGTTGGGATGATTTAGCATCTAAGTCCAGTAGGCTTCATAGCGAGGATATGGCAAAGGGAGACTTTTTTGCCCACACAAATTTAAGGGGGGAAAGCCCCTTTGTAAGAATGAACAATCAGGGGATTAGATATAATATGGCAGCAGAAAACATTGCAGCAGGACAAAACAATGCCATATATGCCCATGAAGGATGGATGAATTCCAAAGGGCATAGGACAAATATCCTAGGAAAATGTGAAAGACTGGGGGTAGGGGTATACTTTGGTGGGGCATATAGCACGTATTTTACCCAAAACTTTTATACTCCAAGATAAAAATAAAAGGTTTCTATTAATTATTCTAAAAAAGGGAGATCACCATGGAAAATTCCCATGAATATTTCATGAAAAAGGCCTTAGAATTAGCTAAGAAAGCAATGGATATAGATGAAGTTCCCATAGGAACTATAATAGTTTATGATAATCAAATTATTGGTAAGGGATATAATAGAAGAAACACCGAAAAAAGCCCCTTAGCTCATGGGGAAATCGAAGCCATAAAAGAAGCGGCAAGTTTTTTAGGGGATTGGAGATTAGAAGGATGTAACATGTATGTTACCCTTGAGCCCTGCCCTATGTGTGCCGGAGCCATAGTACAATCAAGGATGGATAAAGTCATATTTGGAACAAGAAATCCCAAGGCAGGTTGTGGTGGTTCTGTAATCAATATTTTACAAGAGCCAAAGTTCAATCACCAGGTAGAGATAATAGAAGGCATATGCAAGGAAGAATGCAGTAATATTTTAAAGCTATTTTTTGCTAACATGAGGAATAAAAGGAATGAGGTGGAGGTTGACATATAACCTAAAACCTTGTATACTAAAGAATGCAACACTTAATAAGTCATAAGATTTCCGTGCTAGTCGGGGAGTTAGCGGTGCCCTGTACCTGCAATCCGCTATAGCAGGGACGATGCCTATCTGAGGCCTTATCTCCTTAGGGCCTGCCCTTTGCAAGTGGTGATGAAAATCGGGTCTTGCGCAACAGAAGTTTGTGAACCGTGCCAGGTCCGGAAGGAAGCAGTACTAAGCAAATATCTCTGTGTGCCGCAAGGGTGCCTAGTTTGAGCTAACTGCAAAGGTAACGCCTGGGGGGAATTGTCGAGGGTAGGTGCACGGATTCATATTAAATAAAAACAGATGGCCAACCATCTGTTTTTTGTTATATATATCTTATCTGCATTTGTGATACAATAACAAAAAGAAGTATTTTCCCCGAAAACATCATATAATAAAAGAGGTGTAGCCATGCCCTATATGGCATTATATAGAAAAAAAAGACCCCAAAGCTTTAAGGATGTAGTAGGACAAGACCATATTGTCACAACCTTGGTAAATCAAATAAAAACAAATCGTATTGCCCATGCCTACCTTTTTTGCGGAAGTAGAGGGACGGGAAAAACCTCTACAGCAAAGATATTTGCAAAAACAGTAAACTGTGAAGATTCCATAGATGGGTACCCCTGTGGCCAGTGCAGCCAGTGTAATCTGATGGAAGAAGGCCGTAGCATGAACATAATCGAAATAGATGCAGCTTCTAATAATGGAGTCGATAATATCAGGGAAATAAGGGAAGAAGTGAGATATTCCCCTACGGAAGGGAAATATAAGGTATATATCATAGATGAGGTTCATATGCTATCCACTGGCGCATTTAACGCCCTCTTAAAAACTTTAGAAGAACCACCTTCTTATATAATCTTTATATTAGCAACAACAGATCCCCAAAAAATCCCCCCAACTATTCTTTCCAGGTGCCAAAGATTTGATTTTAGAAGAATTTCCGTAGAAACCATAGCAACACAGCTTAAAGAATATATGGCTGAGGAAAAAATAGATATAGAAGATAAAGCAATCCACTATATTGCAAGATTAGCGGAAGGTTCCATGAGGGATGCCTTAAGCATATTAGACCAGTGCATATCTTTTAACTACGGAAAAGAGATTACCCTAGAGAAGATTTTAGAAATATTAGGTGCGGTGGATACGGATACCCTTTTTGAATTCGCCTCCATTCTTGACCAACAAAAGAGTTTAGAGGCCATGGAGTTAATAGATGATATAGTAATGAGAGGCAGAGATATAAGCCAGTTTGTTACAGATTTTATAGTTCATCTAAGGAACCTTCTTATAGTATCAGGTACTAATAACCCAGAGCATATACTAGATATTACTCTAGAGCATATCCATCTTCTAAAAAAGCAAATAAAGGAAATAGATGGCTCTAATATACTTAGATGGATTAGGATTTTTTCAGAACTATCCAACGAACTAAAATATACTGATCAAAAAAGAATTGTTTTAGAAGTATCGGTAATGAAAATCTGCCAGCCTAGGATGGATGAATCTGGGGATGCCCTTCTTAGTAGAATCAAACAATTAGAAGAAAAACTAGCTAGGAGAATAAGGGTAGAAACCATAGAAAAAACAACATCTAAGACTTCGATATCAGAAAAGGGAAAAGCAATCCCCAAAAAGCCAAAGGCAGTTTCTAGGGATATAAAAAATGGAATAGTTTTGTGGAATGATATAAAGCTAGGGTTTGACCAAATAATAAATGGCCTTCTTATTGATACAAAGGCGGGCTATTTAGAAGATGATATTTACTATATTGTATTTAAGGATTCTTTTATAAAAGAGGCAGCAGAAAAAAAGCATAAAAACGAAATAAAGAAAAAGATAGAAGAAACTCTACAAAAAGAAATTAACATTAAATTTATTTCTGTTGCCGAATATGAAAAAAAATACAAAGAAATATATGGAGAAAGCCCAGAACTCTCTGAGGAAACCGGAGAAATAGAGGAAATCATAGAATTTCTAAAAGATCAAGAAGTTCCCCTAGAAATAAAATAAAACATAAATCCCTAGCCCATAATATATTTATTTTTTTATCTACTCATGATAATATATGGAATATAAGAAAGATCTAATTCTTTAACCAATAATAAGGAGGATAACAATGGCAAGGAAAAATTTTGGCGGTGGAATGATGCCGGGAAATATGAATAACTTACTAAAACAGGCACAAAAAATGCAAAAAGAAATGGAAAAGATGCAGCAGGAGATGGAAGAAAAAAAAGTAACAGCTACAGCGGGAGGAGGAGCCGTAGAGGTAGTCTTTACTGGTAAAAGAGAACTCGAAGCCATTACCATAGACCCAGAGGTTATAGATCCCGACGATGTTGAAATGCTCCAAGACCTAATCATCGCAGCAGTTAATGAAGGCCTTCGTCAAGTAGAGGAACTTACTAATAAGCAAATGGGAAAAATTACAGGGGGAATGAATTTACCAGGGGGGCTTTTCTAAATGAGCCATTATGGAGATCCTATGGCTAAACTTATAGAAGCCTTATCAAACCTTCCGGGAGTAGGAGTTAAGACGGCCCAAAGGCTTGCTTTTCATATCATTCATATGCCCGATGAAAACGTAGAAAATCTATCTAGTGCAATCATACAAGCTAAGAAAAATATAAAGTACTGTAGTATTTGTTGTACCTTAACGGATAAAGAAAAGTGTGCCATATGCTTAGATGCCAACAGAGACGAAAAAACCATCATGGTAGTAGAAGACCCAAGAGACTTGGCAGCCTATGAAAGAACAAGAGAATATAAAGGGCTATATCATGTACTCCACGGGGCAATATCTCCAATGTTAGGCATTGGACCTAAGGATATAAAGATAAAAGAACTCTTAGAAAGAATACAAAAAGAAACTATAGAAGAAGTCATCCTTGCAACTAATCCTAATATAGAAGGAGAAGCAACATCTATGTATATTAGTAAACTTCTAAAACCCCTAGGAATAAAGGTAACAAGGATTGCCAATGGTGTTCCAGTGGGTGGAGATTTAGAGTATGTTGATGAAGTGACATTATCTAGAGCATTAGAAGGGCGGAGGGAATTATAGGTATTTATTTTTAGTTGTGTTCTCAAATGGACTTCTTTCAAAAGCCATGGCTTTATGAGGTGAAAAATACTCATAGGGCCATGCTTTTTATTATTATGTAGCAAGTAGGACTTAACCCATTTATAAAGTTGCTAGATGTTCTTTTATTACTAAATGTTTTTATAAAATTAGTCGAAATCTATAGTAGTATAAAATAGGAGAGGATATTATGGTTCGACAGATACAAGATGTGCATTTAATAATAAATCAAAACCAAATGGATTTAGACTCTTCTATGCCCCATGACTGGAAACCGGGTGAGCTTTTAGAAGGGGAAGTTATTTATAGTGAAGAAAATCATGCAATTATTGAGATAGAAAAAATGCAAATAGAAGTTAAAACTAATGAAAAGTTAGAGGATATAGGAAGTAGTATCAAGCTTGAAGTTCAAAGTATTTCTAAGGGTGAAATCCGATTAGAAGTAGTAAAAGAAAAACAAGTTAGGCCTATAAAACAATATGATAGGATACATTCTTTTTTGAGAAAAGAATCCATCCCTATATCCAAACAGAATATTGAAATTGCACAAAAGATAGCAGATGGTGGTATTCATTTAGAAAAAAAGATATTTGAGAATGTGATTGAAACAAAAAAGCAAATAGAAAAAATAATTAACACCATGGCGAAACAAGAAGCAAGAGAACTTTTAGAAAGCCCCTTTGATGTAGAAAAGATATCCTTAGATATTATTACCAGGTTTCTTTCTGATAATACAAGTGTCAAAGAAGATATTCCTAAAGAAGAGATAGAAAACAAGTTAAAAAAATTTGTTAAAAAAGAAAAAGAAACCATAGAACAGGCAATTAAGGCCTTACTCGAAAATGATCTTCCCCTTACAAGAAAAAATATTGATTCCCTCATCTTTGTGCAAGAAAAGATAAAGACAGTAAAGGATATGGAAGATAGGGCTATTTCTTGGGTAATTAAAAAAGACTTACCCAGCACCCTTAATAACTTGTATGCTTCTGTTTTTTCTAGTGGGAAAGAAGATATACGCAAAAAATCAACTACCCCCTATGAAGATGTAGGAGTAGTAGGTGCTGAAGAACACGAATTTTCTGAGGAAGAAATAAAGGCTCTTTTAATAAATCAAAAGATACCTACAGAAGATGAAAATATTAATGGAGCTAAGTTTCTTATAAAGCATAATATCGAGGTTAATAAGGGAAATGTAGAAAGGCTTTTAGTTTTGAAGAAAGAACTAGAAATTTTAGATAAAGAAAAGGTATTAGATAAATCGACCAAGCTTTTAAAAGGGGAAAAAAACCCAGGGAATGTAGAGCTATTAGAAGTTTCTCCTAAAGAAGAGGAGCCTTTAACCAAAAGAGAGGTTAAGGAACTTGTTAAGGATATAAACAATATAGATGAAGATGCAATAAAAAGAATACTAAGAAAAAATATCCCAATTAACCTTAAAAATCTTAGGAAAGAACAAAGCATTATTGACAACGAGCCGATTATAGAAGGAAAAATCAATGAAGATATTATTATAGAAAAGGATATAAATTTTATCACTGCTAAGAGACAATTAGAAGAAGTACGCCTAAAAATGACATTAGAAGCGGCTGCAAAATTAAATCAAAAGATGAATATTGATACGGCTCCCCTTAAAGAAATAGTAAAAGAATTAAAAGTCTTAGAAGAAGAACATTATAAAGATGCCTTAATAAAGGCGGGAGCTGAGGCCTCTAAAGAAAACATTAAGCAGCTAGATGAACTCTATAAAAAACTTGAAGTGGTTAATAATTTGGATGATGAAGTTTTGCCCAAGGTTATCAAAAAAGAAGTTGAATTTATTATTGATGATTTATATAATGAACAATTAATAAAAGAAGCAGCAGAAGGTTTTAAAGCAGAGGTTGCCTTTTCAAGATATGAGGAAATGGAAACAAAACCTGATAAGAGATTTAAAGATACTATAAAGGATTTTAAAGAACAGGTTAAACCCCTACTTATAGAACAAGATATAGAACCTACTAAGGAGAATATAAGATGTGCAAGAATCTTAGTCCAAAATGAAATAGAGGTGACTAAGGGAAATATTACACATCTTAAATGGCTCGATAAAAAGGTAACTTATGTAACCAAAAATCTCCATCCAGTTATAGGAGCAGAAATGATAAAAGAAGGCTTCCGTCCAGATAAAATACTCGTAGATAAAGTTATAGATTATATTAAAGGTTTTGACTATATATTAGGGAGAGACTCTAAGGATAACCTTTACGAATTTATACTGCAGATGGATGAGGAGAAGACTTTAAGTAGTGAACAAAGAGAAGGCATGATAGGAATTTATCGTATGCTTCATACAATCAGTAAAAGCAATGGAAAAGTTATAGGCTTATTGATGAAGAATGATATGAAGTTTACTTTAAATAATCTTATGGAAGGGGCAAAGTACTTAGAAAGAAATAGTTCAACTAAGCAGGATATGAATGTGCTAATAGACGATAACTTTGGATTAATTGATAGGATAAGCTTCCATGAGAAAAGTATAAGAACACAGCTAGAAAAAGCTTTTGGAGATAGAGATTATAAAAATAAAGATTTTCCTAAAATGCATCTAGAATATCTCGAAGAAATTTTAGAAGATTTTACTAAAATGGCCACACCTACTAGGCTTAAGGAATGGATTAAAGACCCTGATTTCATGAGAATGGATTTAGAAGAAGTCTATATAGAGCATATAAAAGAAGGAGTTAAACAAAGCCCTAATATAGAGTCTGATATTCCAGTTAAAGATGAAGAGGCAAAAGAATTTTTAGATACCTTGCAAAACCTCAAAAAAATAAAACAAGATACTTTAATTTTTATGGTAAAAAATCAAATTCCTATAAATATAAAAAACTTACAGGTGGTATCTTCTATGATGGAAAACCCCTTCGAATTTGGAAAAAGCCTGGAAGAACTTAATCACATATTAAAGAACACAAATAAAAAAGGGGATATTAAAAAGGTAGTAAGGGATGGGATAGAGGGTTTAAAGAGGGAAAAAACAGTAGACGAAGTCTTAGATAAGGTTAAAGAAAAAATAGAAGAAGCAAAACAAGAGTTATTGGACTCATCCTTAAACCATAGGCAAAATAGCTTTAAAACTATAAAGGATATTGAGAAAATAATGGATATCCAAAAACAAATCCAAAAACAAGAGGATTTATATCAAATACCTATGGTATTAAATGGTAAGATTACTAATATGAATGTTTATCTTCTAAAAGACAGAGAAAAAGGCAATGCCTACAAAGATAATGAAACAAGTGCCTTTGTATCCATAAAAACAGAAAATATAGGGATTGTACAAATGTATGTTCATATAAATGATAAAAATATAGATTTTAAAATAAGTGGAGAAACAAAAGAAATAACCCAGTATCTAAAAGGCTATGAAAAGGACATTAAATCTTTGATAGAAAATATCGGTTATAATGTAAGCAAAGCGCAATTTACACAAGACCTTAAAGACGATAAAGTACAAAACCCACTTATTTCTCCTATAAAGAAAAGCTCTGATTCGGATTTTGAAATAACCATTTAGAGGTGAAATATGGATAATAAAGAAAACAAGAAAATACCATCAGCACTATTTGAAGTAGTCTTTGAAATGGTAAGTTATATTGATGAAATAGATAGAAAAAAGTATAAAGACAAAAATATATTAAAGGATTCTTATAATAAGTCGATAAATAATGTAGACAAAACAAATATAAGGTAGGTGTTTTAATTGAGAATTAACCATAATATACCGGCTTTAAGAACTTTAAATCAATTAGCAAGGACAAATTCCAAGATGGATAAGACCATGCAAAGACTTTCCTCAGGCCTTAGAATCAATAGTGCTGCAGACGATGCAGCAGGTCTTGCAATAGCTCAAAAAATGGATACCCAGGTAAGAGGATTAAAACAGGCTAATAGGAATGCCATGGATGGAATTTCCCTTATTCAAACAGCAGAAGGGGCATTAAATGAGGTACATGCTATGCTTCAAAGGGTTCGTGAACTAGCCATTCAATCCTCTAATGGAACTTTAACAGCAGAAGATAGAAAAGCCATCAATGATGAAGTTGACCAATTAAAACAAGAAATAAAAAGAATCTCGGATAACATTGAGTTTAATGAAAGAAAACTATTAAATGGTGAAATCGATAGAAGAGCTTTTTCAAATAATAAAAAGGTTGCAGATATTGTATCAATGAGTGATACAGTAGATCCTGGTAGCTACACATTTACTGTGGGCAAGGCGGCTACTCAAACCTATGTAGACTCAATAGCCAAATTTGATGTGCCAACTGGGGTATCAGGAAAAATCAATATTAATGGGGAACAAGTAGAAATACTAGCGACCGATGATGCCCAAACTGCATTTGCAAAACTAAGAGATCTTTGTGATACAGTAGGAATCGATTTATTTAAATATGAATCTGGTTCAGATGAAAAGCTATCCATGGTGGTTAGGGAATATGGGGCTGTTGATTTAACCATAAAGGGAGATAAAGACTTATTAGTAAAATTAGGATTGCAAGAGGCCAATGCTAATTCTACCCCGGTTGCTGCTACTGAGGGAAACAATGTAGAGATTTCTGGGATTAGTGGAAGTTTTCCGCCAAATACAACTTATACCATAGAGGGAAACCGTATAGTTTTCCAGGCTAGCGAAGGATTTCAGCTAATTGCTGAGGGCTCCATTAATATACTAGATCCTGAAGATTTAGAAACTCCTAAAGAGGCAGGTCCAACAGGGGAGGTAACCCTTGATATTCTAGAAACTGGTCCCTTAGATTTACAAATAGGGGCTAATGAAGGACAGTTTATGCAGGTTCGTATCCAAAATCTATCCCCAACTTCCCTAGGATTAGATAATATGAATCTAAATACTACGGAATCTTCCCAAAGAACGATTACTATTGTAGATGATGCTATTGAGCAAATATCTTCTGTTCGTTCTAAGTTAGGGGCATACCAAAACCGTCTAGAGCACACCGTAGCAAACCTAGACGTAGCTGCAGAAAATATGACCTCATCCCTATCTAGAATTCAAGATGCGGATATGGCAGCGGAAATGGCAGAATACACCCAAAAGAATATTTTATCCCAGGCTGGAACTTCCATGCTTGCTCAAGCTAATCAAAGGCCTGCGCAAATATTACAACTACTTCAAGGATAAGGGGATAATCTATGATGGAAAATAAGACCGCACAGGTTGTCAATGCAAGCCCGGGTCAACTTATAGTGATTACTTATGAGCTTATTATTGGAACCTTAGAAGATGCAAAAAACCAAATTCCAGTGGAAGATGAAAAAAAGTTTAAAAGGGCTCTAGATAAAGCTCAAAGGCTTCTCAGAGAACTTATAGATGCCTTAGATTTATCCTATGATATTTCCCATGATTTAATGGCAATGTATTTATACATTAATAAGACAATAATCAATGCCTATGTGACTAGGAAAAAAGAGCCTATAGAAGAAACAATAAAGATTTTAAAAACCCTTCTTAAAGGTTGGGAAGAAGTAGCAGCCGTAGAAGAAAAAAATCCCCCTGTGGTTGAAAATGCTCAGCAAATATATGCAGGATTAACCTATGGAAAAGGAAGTTTAAACGAATCTGTAGTGGAAGAAAAAAATAGAGGATTTAAGGCATAATAAACCAAAGTATAAAAAGAGTTTATGTTAATGAGCATAAACTCTTTTTTGGGCTTTAATTTATTTTGGATAAGCCATATGAATAAAATACCAACCATTGGACTATACTTATATTAGCAAAGTTATCCAAGGAGGTATTATTTTTGAACCCTATCGTAGCCACCGGGAAAAAGGGATTTTTCCCCTTTAAATTAAAAATAAAAAAGGCATATCCACCTACAGAAGAAGAGGAAATCAAAAATGCGCTTCGAAAAATTAAAAATGAAATCGATTTGGCTTATCATAGATTTGAAAATGCTATGGACAAAGAATTAGTAGATAGCTGTATATACGAAATGAAAGCTCTTCAAAAAAAGTACGAATTCTACTTAAAGAAAGCTAAAGAAAAGGATATATCTTTATTAAAAGAATGGGAGCAGACCTCATAATATCTATTATTCAGGGGGGATACTATGGAAGGCAATGGTATTTTGATTTTTTTAATAATAGCTGGAGGTATTATTTTAACCTTTATGATTTTCCCAAAGCCTTTAAAACTTATTTTAAGGGCTATTCTACAGGGATTAGGAGGCTTAGTAGGGTTTTTTGTGTTAAATTTTATTTTATCTCCCATAGGGTGGTCAGTGGGAATTAATTGGACCACTATGCTTATAGTCGGGATATTGGGCATTCCGGGATTCATTTTTCTATATCTTTTAAATATCTTTTTATAATACCGATTTATATTTTTTGCTAACCATTGTTAAACATTTAACCATGGTAAAAACAAGAAGTATTCACATACATATAGGAATTTTAACTTAGCTATTACACCATACATATGTAAGGCAAGTTTTTACAATCACTCGAACTAATACATCCATTTTTATATTAATGGGTTCACTTATTGACATGAGATTTTTGCAATGATAGACTTAGATAGCATATAATTTCAAAGGTATACATTAGTGTGTAAAAGTAAAAATGGGGGTTGTTTTAATGGCTAATAATAAAAAAATATTATTTGTTTCTTCGGAGGCTTCACCCTTTGCAAAAACAGGGGGGCTTGGGGATGTTGCAGGGGCTCTTCCATATGCTTTAAAAAAGTTAGGAGTAGATGTTAGGATAGTTATACCAAGGTACAAATGTATTCCTAAAGAATACACTAAGGACTCAAAATTAAAAGAAGAATATACAGTTTATCTAGATTGGAGAAAGCAATCTGCCTCTATTTACGAATATGATAATGGATTGCCGGTGTATTTTGTGGAAAATGATTATTACTTTGGAAGAGAAGGCTTATATGGATATCATGACGATCATGAAAGATTTGCCTTTTTTTGTAAGGCGGTTTTAGAAATGCTTCCTAAAATAGACTTTATACCTGATATTATCCATTGTAATGACTGGCAAACAGGTCCTATTTGCATCCTTCTCAACGAAATCTATAAAAGAAATGATACATACAAATCCATATCCTCCTTATTTACTATACATAATATACAGTATCAAGGCATATTTGGGAGGGAAACCCTAAGTATGCTAGGGCTCTCTGATTGGTATTTTAATTCCGAAAGGATGGAATACTACGGGAATATAAGCTATATGAAGGCAGGGTTAATATATGCTGATGCCATAAGTACGGTTAGCAACACCTATGCAAAAGAAATAAAAACCTATGAATATGGCTATGGATTAGAAGGCATACTTCAAAAAAGAAGTAGCAATCTTTATGGCATTATAAATGGTATTGATTATAAACTATATAATCCCGAAACCGATAAAAATATTTATTTTCCATATTCTAAAGAAAATATTAAATTAAAAGAAAATAATAAAAGAGCCCTTCAAAAGGAACTTAATCTCCCCCAGAGGGATGTACCCGTTATAGGTATTGTATCTAGATTAGTGGATCAAAAGGGATTTAATTTAATAGCGGAACAAATTAATGAACTTATGAAAGAGGATATCCAACTTATAGTTTTAGGAACGGGACAAGAGGGATATGAAAACCTATTTATCTATATGGAGAAAACTTTCCCTGATAAGGTAAGAGCTAAAATCTTATTTAATCTAAATTTAGCCCAAAAAGTTTATGCAGGCAGTGATTTGTTTTTAATGCCGTCTCTATTTGAACCCTGTGGTCTTGGACAACTAATGAGTCTAAGATATGGTACTATTCCTATTGTTAGAAACACAGGGGGATTGGCAGATACCATACAGGCATTCGATGAAGAAAGAGGAGTCGGCAATGGCTTTGTATTCAACGATTATAACTCCTGGGCAATGATGCAGGAAATAAAAAGGGCCATTCATATCTATTATCAAAAAATAAGCTGGGAAAAACTAATACAAAATGCTATGGATTCCGATTATTCCTGGGAGGATTCTGCTCAAAAATATATAAATTTATATGAAACCATAGGGCATTTATAAGATTCAATCAAAGCTTTATCTGATTTACTCAAACCATAAAAAGAATGAAAATCTATCTTCCCTCATATATTTGTACAAACAGATATATGGGGGACTTTTTATGAAAAAAACAAAATCTTCTACAATGGAAATAGCTAGTGTATATATAGGAACAGTTATAGGGGCCGGTTTTGCTTCGGGACAAGAAATAATACAGTTTTTCACTTCCTATGGTTCGAAAGGAATCTATGGAATACTATTAGCGGGGGTTATATTTTCACTTTTAGGGTGGGCAATTTTAGAGATAGTGTATGTTAGAAAAATAAATGACTATCGTAATTTTATCCATCTAATGATGGGGGAATTTCTAGGAAATATAATGGAATGGATTGTTGCTTTATTTATGTTTATTATTTTTTGTACCATGCTCGCGGGGACTGGGGCCTTGCTTAGGCAGCAATTTCATATTCCTATGCAGGTGGGCATATTTCTTATGGCTGGTTTATCTGTTATAGTTTTTATGTATGATATAAAAGGAATTATAATTGTGAATTATATTTTAGCACCTTTGCTTTTAATAGGCGGTATTCTTCTTGGGATATATATTATAGTTTTTAGGGATGTGGCAGTTTTTTCATCTGCTACTTCTATATTTAGATTAATCACAAGAAACTGGATAACCTCTTCTATTTTATATGTATCTTATAATACGATTACCGCAGTAGTTATTTTAACTGGCCTTCTTCCAATTATTCATTCTAAAAAAGAAGCAAAATGGGGGGGCATTTTAGGAGGGGCAGCCCTTGGGGTATTGGGTCTTTGCGTAGGGCTTGGAACCTTAATTTACTATAACAATATAAGAAATTTAGAAATACCTATATTGGGAATTGTAATGGGTTATGGAACCTTTGCCCAATATGTATATTTCTTTGTTTTAATTGCGGCTATATTTACCACAGCAATTGCTAATGGATATGGGTTTTTAAAAAGGGTTTCTATGGAATTTAAAATGCCTTTAAAAAAGATAACCCCTCTATTTATAATAGCCTCGATGGTTTTTGCCCAAGTTGGTTTTTCAAAAATGGTAGAAAAGCTTTATACTTTATTTGGCTATGTGGGAATTTTCGAGGTATTGGTGATATTAATATACTTTATAAGTAGAAAGGTTAACAAGATTAAGAAAAGAATACTACGATAAATAGATGTTATTGAAATCATGAATAAGATATAGTACCATATATACACAAATGTCTATATTTTTTTGTTTGCCATAAGGTGAACAAATCACATTAGGGGGAAAAGACTTGGATAGGAAAGGACAAATTATTTCTCTTATTCTTCTATTTATAACAGTAGGTATTTTAATTTATTCTGAGGTTTCGGGCAGCAATCTCCACCTTTCTTTTATAAATGGAAATCAGCCTACTCTCCATTTAGAAAAAAAATGGTTGGACATAGATACTGGCAGCAATCCAATTTTTAATGTTTATTATAATGACCTTATACAATGCAGTTCAGATGGAATCAAAAGAATATCCCAAGATGGAAATGAAATTTGGAATCAGACATATTCTATGGTTTCACCTAGATTAGTGGTTAATGAACCTTATATTGTAGTGGCTGAAGAAGGCGGAAAAAAAGCATATGTGCTCAATGATAAAGGATTGCTTTATGAGAAGACAGTAGAAGAACCCATTATTTATTTTTCTATTAGTTCCACGGGATATCTATCCATTATCGGGGAAACAAAGGATGGCCATAAAATCAAAGCATATGATAGTAAGGGAAATGACATAGGCATTGATAGAACCACCTATATAGAAGATGCGGGATACCCACTATGTGCTATCGTATCCAATGATGGGAATACCATGCCTATAAGTTATTTGACCCCCACAAATAATAAATTAAAATCAAATTTAATATTTCTTGATTTGGGGGATGAAGGCATATTTAAAAAAGATCTCATAGATTTTGGTTTTAAAAAAGAAGATACAATCATACCGACCCTAATTTATTTAAAAAATAATAATTTAGTTGCCATAGGGGACGATAGGATAATATGGATTGATGAAAACAAAAAGATAAAAGAAGAGATTTTAAATAATCGTATACAATCAATTCCTTGGAACATAGAAAGCAAAAGGAATTTATCATCGTATATAGTGTTAGCTCTTGCAGAGGCAATTCCAGGGAAACAAGGGAAAGATGAAGGGAGTATTATTTTTTATAGTATGAAGGGTGAAAAAGAATATGTCTTTGATGCTAAGGGAAGTGTTACATATCTATATGGGGATAATGATATAGTTGTAGTGGGGCTTGATAGAACCTTTTACGGATTGGATACAAAGGGGAAGGAACTTTTTAAATACACTGCCTTAAAAGATGTAGTGGATATTTTGCCATTAAAAAATGGTAAAAAGTTAGCCCTGATTTCTAGGGACTCTGTAGATTTAATGGAAATTAAAAGATAAATTTGGGGGAGAGATATGAACATTATAGATGCCATTATAATATTAGTTTTTTTAGTAAATGGATATATTGCCTATAAAAGAGGATTTATCCTCTCTCTTTTTAAACTGATTTCTTTGATGATTTCTATTTTTTTAGCCAGTAAATTATATCCTATAGTAAGTGCCTTTTTAAGGAACACCACTCCCCTATACGATAAAATAAAAACCCAAATTGCTTCTACTATTTTAATACAAAATGGGGTTGAAACTAGTACTTTAACTGGGCAAAGTGATGTTATCAATAGTTTATGGACACCTAATTCTATAAAAAATGCCTTGATTGAAAATAATAATCCGGAGGTATATGGGATTTTAAATGTTGGTGGATTGAAGGAGTATATTGCAGGATACATTGCCAACATATGTATTAATATCATATCTATGATTATTGTTCTCTTGGTTGTTACTATTGGTATTAGAATCATCATAGGTATATTGGATATCATGGCAAAATTACCTATCCTCAATTCGATTAATAATCTTTTTGGGCTTGCCTTTGGATTAGTATCTGGGCTTTTACAGCTTTGGATAGTATTTACTATTATTTTTATATTTCAAGCTAATCCTACATTCGAAAAATTTTTTGTATATATGACAGAAAGCACATTAGCTAAGTTCATATATGAATACAATTTGCTTTTAGAATGGGTTATAGGATTGTTTATATAGCTTTATAAAAATTTTTATTGACAAGGAACTTTAGATTTGATATAATCATTTTTGCTGTGATTGACACAACAAGTTCAAATTGATCTTTGAAAACTAAACAGCACAAACCAAACCCATCAATTCTTAAAGAATTGTATAAAAGATTTCAAAACGCAAGCATCATCTTGCAAAGGATATTAACATGAGAGTTTGATCCTGGCTCAGGATGAACGC